>CAZGXC010000015.1:19589-29423 GCA_964529535.1 uncultured Hyphomicrobiales bacterium
CTATTTGTAGAAGAAGTGGCTTGCTTTTCTTTATCCTGATTATAATCCTCGAACTCGTCATCAGCATTATTATTCGTAGCAAGTTTTGCAGCAGCAGACTTCGGAGCTGACTTCCCACAAGAAGTTTTAGTATTACAATCAGAGCAAGAACTGGTCTCGCATTGAGCATTAAGCATAGCAATATTCGCTATGATAAGAGCTGTTATTATATACAATCTTTTCACTTTATACTTCTCTTGATTATTAGTATTATCTTGAGCATTTACCCAGCCCAAAAGGACTGGGTAGATTCTTTTCTTAATTATGCGCTTTAGCGACTTATATTTTTTACTTTATTGGGAGGGATAGCGAGCCTTTGCCGCCATCTTTGGAGCATACTCTGACTGCATTTAGCACGGCTTTGCCTTTGTTTGCCGTAACTTTAAGTTTTAGTTTGCGTTCCCATACACCTGCTGAAGTCTCGACCCACTTTGTAGCTTGGGCAATTTCTAATCCAGATGGCTTCAATTCAGTTTTATTAATGCCTTCTGGGCAACTGCGATGAGTGAACTTCACAGTTATTTTTGCAGTCAGTTCATCATTTTGGGAATAGCTTGCTTTTTGACCATTGATTACATCGAAATTAATATCGCATGCAAAAGCTGCAATCGATGCGAACATAAAAGATATTACGAAAGCTATTATTTTACTTCTGTTTTTCATTGTTTTATCCTATAAAATTAAAATACAAATTTACTAATATTTTATGAATATTATGGTATACAGACACAATAGCTCCGCAAAGGTTTAATACAACAAGAAAAAAAATATTATTTTTTTAGGGGGGGGGAGGCTAACGTGAATATTTATAGCTCATAAGTAAATTACTCAGCTATAGTTAGTTTTAGTTCATTAGGATTTGGATATTTGATAGGTAACAAATCAATCCTAAATGGAAGGTCTATTTTCATTAAGTCTTCTAAATCTTTGTCCAGCAAGTCATTTTCAGAACAATATTTAAAAACAAGTTTCAAATAACGCCTAATAACCATTAAAGGTAAAAATTCGCCTCTGAATTCCGCCCATTCCATTAAATCTTTTTTACCTTTGGAACTATTACAAGTTTTACATGCAAAAATCAAGTTCTCGGCATCATCTTTTCCACCTTTTTTCTGTGGAAAAATATGATCTAATGACAAATTTTCTGTAGAGCCACAATAATTACAAAGCTGTCCGGTTTGTAATTTAACCTTCTCGTCATCAAAGATCGTACGCATATTCATTGTCCCGTCTTTAAGTCCTTTGAAGAGTTTTGCTCTAATCATAAAATTGTATCTATCGTATTTATCTTGCTTTTTGACAATGGCAGCATGAGCCATCGCCAAATTTGCATAAGAATAATAAATTAACTCTCGAACAACACGGATTTCTTGTTTTTCCATAATTTGATAATTTTATTGCTAAAAATTTCGTTCTTGTTCATAGTCTAGTTAAAATTGCACTTCGTCTATTTTCTCTACATCTAGCAATACTTCTGTGAAGTGGTGTCCTGTATGTGCTCCGAAGAAAGTTCCGCTTAATCTTACTTTTTTGTTTTTATATTTGGAGAGTTTAATCCCTTCGCTTGGGTTAAGCTGTATTTTTTGAATATCATATTTAGTCGAGTTGAATTCATCTTCCTCTGCGTCTTTTGTATTAGATATTACATTGATAGATTTGTCCAAATTTAGAACATATACATGCTCTTTGCTATCAGTTTTTGGATTTTCACCGTATCCAGGCGGACCAAAGAAAGTCTCTGCTTTTATTACTCCAACAATTACAGATATAGTTGGTTCGTAATTGTAATCCTGTTGATTGATTTGCGGGGTTTGCACTTTTTTGTTTTTAGCTAAATTTCTGTCAGTAACTAAATCCCCTTCTGTAATAATTTTCCAATTTCCATCAATCTTCTTAAATGTTAGATATGAAGGATAATCTTTTGTTTCTTGATTGACAGTTACGCGTTTGATAAAGCTACACTTAATTTCTGAGTCATTTAGTCTCTCTGTTTGAACCTCGCCATATATTTGCTGATAAAAGTCTGCTTGTTTTTTAAGCAGAGCGAGTTTAGTTCCAATACAGTCTTTTTTGTCTTTCTGTTTACCATAAAACAATACTGAATTGTCGTAAAGCTCAGAGAAAGCAGCCATATCTTTAGTAGAATGAGCTTTGTTCCATTTGTTTACTAATAGCGTGAAATCTTTAGTCTCTTTACTATTCGAGTTAGCGGCTTTCGAGCAAGCAACAGTAGTAAAGATTAAAGATAAAAGAATTGTTAAATGAGTTAGTCTTTTCATATTTTTTATTTTAGTTTAGTTAGACCTAGCTTTAATAATGTCCTTAATACTTAATTGGAGTCTCTCTTGACATGCTTTTTGTTTTCAGGTCTTCAATGTCAAAATGACCCAGTTGTTATATTTCCTTGTGTAAGAAAAATAGTTTCACTCAGTAATTTATTGATTTTCCTTATTTTTCCTTTGTTCATATTATAATCAACTTCTCCGACTCGCAAAATTAATAAAAAACATGGATAATTGCAAAAAAATATCATAGTTGCACTAAAAAGCGCGACATTCAGCAAATCGGCTTCGTTGGCATAAATTAAACTAAATACCCATAAAAAGCAAAATAATTACAAATTCTACTTTCTAATCTTTTACGCAACGCACAGATGAACCCCATGTTTTATTTCCGTAATATCTGTATATTAATCCATTTTCAAAAGTAACGTATCTGTACCAAGCATAGGTATCGTAAGCATCAAATGCAGAAGATGTCCAGTATCTTGCATAACGACCAATATTTTCACAAACTCCGTTGTGGTGGCAATATCCACTTGGCAAGGCTGTGAAACCGCTTTCGTTGGTTGCATGAGCATTAGGAGCATTCCAATGGTCGAGACCCTTCTCTTTTAATTTGCCACCTTGGTCAACACCACGCCCTCCCGCAGCTTCAGCACTTTTTTGGGATAATCCAAGCGTAATTTCAAACTTTTTCCACTCTTCGTCGGTAGGCACATGCCATCCTTTTGGTGCCAATTTCCCTGTGTTTACGGCATACCAATTATACAACAGGCCGTGAGTTTTTATGAAGTCATTATTGCTCGTGTTTTGATAGGAGCAACATCCAGGAGCGTTTAACGCATCCCACTCTTCTGGCGTTGCTGTTTGGGTGATAGGTGTGCCATCGTTGTATGTTGTAACTCGCAGATTTTCAGCCATCCATGTTTGTCCGCCTAATGTTACAGTTTTGTAAACATTGCCCTCGTGGTCGGTCATGGTGCCATGAGTAACTATTAATGGAGCATTATTGGGCACTGCCGAAATGTTTTCTTTATCACAAGATGTGAAAAGCATTGCTAACGCAATAAAAATAATGTTTGTTTTTAAAATTATTTTTTTCATTTTTTCTTCCATTATTATTTTGTATTTTCGTTATTTTGTGTCGGCTGATTATGTTTATTGATTATTTAATACAGCTCCCTAAATTAATAAATAACATGCATATTAGCAAAAGTATTTTTGAAGGGAAGAATGGGGAAAGGATTACTTTCCTCTTTTCCTTTTGTAGTAGTCTCTTAGGCGAAAGATACAATCTTGCACCATTGCTTACATTCTTTTATTATTATTAATTACAATTAAGAATAAAACTTAATTTTCATTGGAGTTTTAATATTAGAGTAATTTTCGTAATTTAGTGTTTTTTTTAATTCTGATATGAACGCAATCTGATATGAATGCAAAAGACATACTAAGACGCGCAAAACGAATAGGTGTCGTTCGCACGGACAAGCTTGGCGATATGGTGCTTACGCTCCCGATGCTGCGGGCTATTCGAGATTATAATCCGGAAGCAGAAATTCATATTATTGCAAGTTCTTACACAGAGTTTTTGCTTCAAGGACAAACCTTGATTCATTCGTATCATTTTATTGATAAAACAGATGGGGGAATAAAGTCAATACTGAAAAGCCAGAAGTTCGATGTTTTGTTCTTTCCGCGTCCCCGTCCCGAGGAGGTCTTCCCAGCTTTCTTGCAAAGAGTGCCACTTAGGGTAGGTAGCGGCTATCGCTTCTATTCATTTTTATATAATCATCGAGTTTTTGAGCATCGCAAAACTGCGGAGAAGTCCGAAGCCCAGTATAATCTTGATTTAGTCAATTCGATTACCGGCAGGAATGCCAAATATGAATTATTAGCTCCAATTATTTCTGATGATGCTTTGAGCAAAATCGATGCTTTGACGGAAGCTATTGGCAAGTATATTATTCTGCATCCGGGTGGTGGAGGCTCTGCTCCAAAATGGTCAAAAGAGAATTTTGCTCAATTATCGTTAATGCTAAGTTCGCAAGAGTTTTCACAAGAAGTTTCAAAAGGATTTTCAAAAGAAGTTTCACAAAATAATTCTTCAAAAAAGATCGAGTCTTCAAAAGAAATCAATAATCAAAGGTATTCGGTAATCATTACTGGAGTGGATTACGAGCAGGAAATTTGCGATTATATCGCGAAAGAGAACCCAGCAGTCATCAATATGTGCAACAAGCTAAATCTCTCCGAGACGGCAGCTCTTCTGCAAAAGGCAGAATGCCTAATAGTAAATGCTACCGGAATATTGCACATTGCTGCTTCTCTTGGAACGAAAATAGTGGCTTTGCACCCAAGCAATCAAGCACTTAGCCCGGTACGATGGGGTCATCATAATAAGAATAATGTAAATTTAATTTCCAAGAAGATTGAGGGAGCAGAAGACGAAGCGGAATTAAACATCAATATTGAAGATGTCTACAAATCAATTATAAGCTTGTTGTAATTGATATAACTACTTATAAAAAAAGAAGCTACTTTATTTATATAAAGTAGCTTCTTTATTTTTAGATGAGGAATTAAGTGATAATGATAATGATCACTCTATCCTAAATCGCATACTTAACAAATGGAATTAATATCCAATTGGTATTCTGATGTCAAGACTTGGCTGTATTGCGTTAACTTTCCAGTCTTGTTTATTAACGTCAGTTAATCCATAGTTATAGAAAACACCAGGAATTAATTGAACTGGGAAACCAGGTATGTTGAGTTCTACCTGCAAGCCAGCTTTCATTCCAATTCTTAGGGAACTTGCTTCTTCAATATCACCATCATAAGCATAAAGAGTTCTTCTATCAGCAGAGTAACGTTGCCCCGGTCTTAAAGCTGATTCAATAAACTGAACATTTGGCGGATCAGTTAAGAACATAGTTTGCGTTCTTGTTTTAGTTAAAATAATATCGAATGTAGGTCCTACAGTTGCTATTAATGCACCAACATCAGCGATATTGAGGAATCTAAATTTATACATCAAATCTATTGAAGCAGCATTATATTTTATGCTGTTTTTATGCCCTGTAGTCGTCCATACATTAGTAATGTAATCAGGATCATCCTCGGGCTTGCTTTGATCTTTAATCATACTTAGCTGTCTATCTCCCATTTCAGAAAAATCAGTTGGATATGTATTATAAAGACCTCTAATTATGATAGAGTGAGCTGTTCCGATTTCGCCAAGAAATTGCTCGTAGAATACGCCTGCGTGGAAACCGCTTGCATTTCCATGAGAGAATGTTGGGCAAAGATCATTATAAGCAAAAGTTTTGAGGTTAGCGCTATGAATGACGGCATTATACCCCGCTGTTATTCCTACATAGATGTAGTCCAATGTTGGAATAGGTTTCAATGGGTCAGGTTCAGCTCTTGAAAAAGCAGTATTGGAGCTAGTCATACCCATTAATATAATTGCAAAAAGCAAGTAACGTATTTTCATATTCAAATACCTATGTTTATTTTATAAATTTATTATTTTCATTAATAAATAAGCCATTAATTCTATAGAAATATGCACCATCTGGGAGTTCCGATAGATTAAAGCTCATCTGGTTGCCCCCCATTTTCGGGATAATATCTACAAATTTACGAATTAATTTCCCATTAATATCATAAATCTCAATATTTATTTTCTGATTGTGTATATTATTCTCAAATTCTACAAAAAGAGACTGCTTTTGATGATTGTAAAATGTTTTCAATTTTGGAACTGAAACGACTTGAATATCCCTATTTTCATGTAAGCATACCTCTATCATTTCCGTCGCAATTGAGTCTTCAGCAGCATTAAAGCAATCATTTGAGATGAACGATAGATACAAATGATTATATCTCTCTGATTTAAAAGAAGTTGCGAATTTGAGTTTTATTTTCCAATGCACATTTTCCCCGTTAAGCAACAATGTGTCAAATAACGGAATATCAAAATAATCATTTTTTTGGAATAAAACCAAATCTTTTTGAATTTTTTCTAAATTATTTTGAATTTCTAATGAATAAGTGCCTTTTAGCAAACTTAAAACTTGTGGGTTTGTCGTGATTCTAACCGAGGCATTGACTGGTATAGCTGTCTTGTGAGGGAATTTCCCCTCAAATTGCAGGCTTACTGTATCCCCGGGTTTAAATCTTACCTTGTCATTCTTTACTAATATTAAGTTTTTTACTGTAAATGATGGTTTATAATTATATTCTGCTTCGCGAGTTTCATCATTATCGAACTTAAAGATGAATTTTATTATGCCTTCTGCTGTGCTTAAATTAATGAACTTATAGCTTGCTTCGGCTAATTCTCCGGGCTTAAGCGTAATTGGTAGCTGGAATTTATGCGATAATTGTCCTTTGATTTTTTCATCTGCGATGACTTCCACTTGCTTTAGCACTGTCGTGATATTTCCTCTATTTACTACTTTTGCGTTGATGACTACTTCGTTGCACGGATTATCGCTATCAATAAGGCTCAATTCAATGTTTCTATTGATAGTATCATGAGGAACGGATATTCCTGAAATGACAAAATATGATTGAGAATAAGAGTCAATACTTTCAGCATTATGAGTGATTTGCAATCGAATTTTATGGAGGTCAATGTATTCGGGTTTGAATCGAACCTTCAGCATCAGGGAGTCCCCTGGCTTTACTACTGTCAAAGGCACAGGATCAAATTCAAACGACGAAATAGCTCCGCTTTCGGCGGTAATGCTCTTTATTGTCAGCTGTTCTGTTCCTGTGGATTGGGCGACTTTCAGCACTGTATCCTTTGTAGTAAAGATATGGATAGTCCCCATGTCGTGATCTTTGTAAGCAATTCCTGGGTTTACGCCCTCCCCATTTAGCTCCATAATATAATCTATTTCTTTATCAAGTTTCAATGTATATTTTGCTTTTAAGGAATGCTTGCCCAAAGTTTTTGGGAAATACGTAACAGTGAAACGATGCGATTCCCCGGGTTGGAGCGTGCGATTTATTTGGGCAAATTCATCAATATTGTAATTATTATTATCGCTTTCAATTCCAGAGAATTTAATTGGAGCTGGTGCGTTACCATTATTTGTTAGGGTGAAGGAATGTAGCGCTGTCCGAGTTAGCGGGACTTTACCAAAATCATGCGAGAGATTGTTGAGTTCCGAGCCTATACCCTTCCCTGTCAATGAGATTTCTATTTTTTTCTCGCAATTATATTCTAACTCATATTTTTCTTGATAAGTTACTTTATCAGTAGGTTTAAAGCATATTTTTAATTGCTTGGTTTCGTCTGGTTTCAGAATAATCGGGAATGCGTTTTTTGTTTTGTATTCAAAAACACCCGTGTTGGTCGAAATGTTCTTTAATCCAGTTATTTTAATATCAAATTTACCTGTATTGCTTAGCTTGATTTCTTTGCATTTTTCTTGCCCTACAAATTCTTCGGCAAAATCCAACTGTTTATCTGATATAAGTTCGCAAGCGCTTACTCGTAGATTTAATTTGTATGAATACTCCTTATCACAGTTGAATTTCAGCTTTATATTAGAGTTAATATCATTGAAATCTCCATTCGGATAAACACAGGCAGTATATTTGAATTTCTCGCCCGGTTGCAATATTCTGGGGAGTGTTTCCGTGTGCGAAATTCGGACTTTCGGATTGTCCGATGTTATTGAGTTAAGCGTGTATGGGATTGTCGAATTATTGACCACCCATAAAGTATCATAGCATTTACTATCATGCCAATCGACTACATCGCCAATAATATCTTTGTTCGAATAAAGTGGCACAAATGGTTGGAATGTATGCTTGAATACAGAGGTATTTCCAGATCTATCTCTTGCATAAAGTTCAATAGTAGCCGGCTTAGAATCATCTATTACCTTAGCATGAATTGAAATAGTAGTGCTTGAATCAGTAAATTCACCGAAAGTATAGGTATAGTTGTTAGTATAGTTTTTATTTACATAAAGATAATCAATTCCTGAGTTTAGCAATGTGTCTCTTGATTCGAAAGCATATCCAGTAATTTCATCACAGATTGCATTTACTTTTATTACCGGAGGAGTGGTATCGAGCATTTTTAATGGCAATAGTGATGAACCCATTATTACAGAGTAAGAATCATTCTTCCCATATCCATATAAAACTCCGGAAAATCTACCCGTTGTGGAAGAAAACAAATGGATACCAGTGCCTAATTGAAAACGCGTCCAGCAATAATCTGTCCCTGGAATATCGGTCAAGTTGAGATTGCTCATATTTCGCACCTCTACTCCATCTAATTTCAGAGTAGGCACTGCGCTTTTCTCTATGACTAACATAGCTTTATGGACTTCATACTGATTGCTTACCTGCAAGACTGATGAGTTGTTGGGAATTTGCACTAAAATTTGCTCTACGAATTGCTCCGTAGGAGGCACTAAGCACATACTTGGGTCATAATTTGAATTATCATTAATACCAGTATGCTTCATATATTGCATAATTTGAATAGGCTCGGTGCAACTCCAAATAGCTGGGACATGCAGATCTTGTATTTCTATAAAAGGATTACTGGATTTAAATACATAGGTATTCTCAGCCCCATTTGCACGGCGAATTGTCAGCACCGCCCCCGGAACCCTTGACACCACTCTGAATAGATTACCATCTTCTTTATTATCTGCAAATTGAAATGGAGTAGTAATGAAATTCTTACCCCAAGCGCTCACCGGTGTCATCATCTCGACTAAATGGTCTTTTGTGTCAAATCGAACCGACAAATCCTGCAAAATAGCAGTGCGGACATGCCCAGACATCACACCAACAGGCTTGTCAGAACTAACATAGCTACCAGTTAAGTCTCCTCCATTAATGACATTTGAAGATTGAACTAAATAGGTCTGCCCTTTATTTAATTTTACGGTAAAAGGAATATTCGCCGGCTTCCCAAGCGCCGTATTAGCAGCTGGAGTGATAGTTACGTTGGTATTATCCACCGAAGCAATTACGCAAAATTGGCTTTTGCGCGGCACATTCGGCTCGGATTCATTCGTATCTTTATAATTGTCATTTGGATAGGACATCACTACATATTCCTTGCCCCAATTCACAGTAGGAATTGCGGAAAACATATCCGAGGACGCTGGTATAGAATTAATACCATAAATCGTAATCGGAATATCTGAAGTAACATGGATAGAAAGATTAGCTACTTCTTCCGATTTATTTTGGATTACTTCGCGCCCGTAAATCACTTTTTCGATTTTATTCGGGTAAATTGTTATATTTCTGGTATCGCTCCTGAAACGTAGCGTAACATTCGCTGTATCTCCACTGGTAATAAACAGCTCTAAAGCATTCGGTTCTTGGTCGCGAGTGGTATAAGTAATCTCATTCTGCATGAAAGCAACATAAAAATTTCGCCCTTCGAATGAGGATAATTTATTGTTGTTCTGCGAAAACACCTCAGGATTTGCTAACAATAGCAAAAAGAATAGGCATAGAA
>CAZGXC010000016.1:0-28810 GCA_964529535.1 uncultured Hyphomicrobiales bacterium
TCCATAGTAAATGATATCTTGATGCCACCAATCGGAATGCTCTTGGGTGGAGTAAATTTCACAGATTGGAAAATAATGCTCAAAGAAGCAAGCGCAGACGCTGCCGGAAAAGCAGTCCCAGCAGTTACTTTGAATATTGGCAGTTTTATCCAAACGAGTATCGATTTCCTAATAATAGCATTCTGTATCTTTATCTTAGTAAAGGGAATTAATGCTCTGAAGAAGAAAGAAGAACCTGCCCCAGCTCCAGCTGAACCAGAGTTAAGCACTACAGATGCTTTATTGACAGATATCAAAGCACTCCTGAAAGAAAAACAATAATAGAAGTAAAAAAGACATAAGACGACACAGGAAAGTATTCAGAATAAGATATTACATTTTGAAAATGATAGCATAATAATAATTAAAGGGATTAATATGGAAAATATAAAACCCAAGGTCGGGACTTTAATGATTGTGGAAGATGATAAAATCTTGCTAAAAGTGTTTGAACGATACTTCGTAAAACACTACAATTTAATTACTGCAAATTCTGGGGACAAGGCTCTTAATATGATAAAAGAAGGGGCTAAGCCAGATGTAATTCTTTCAGATCAAAGAATGCCAGGGCTTTCGGGCGATGAGTTCTTAGCAGAGACCATTAAATATTTGCCGGACGTTGTGAGGGTAATTATCACTGCACATTCAGATCCCGCAGAGATAATCTCCGCTATTAATAAAGCGCACTCCTATATGTTCCTTCGAAAGCCAATTCAAGAAATTGAAATTGTGCAGGCGGTTAGAATTTGCTTTAATCATTATTATTCCTCGCTGAAGAATAAAATGCTCCAGAACAAGCTGAAACTGCAAGAAAAAGACAAATCCGACAGACAGCTATTCGGTGAAGATGTAGTATCGATAAACATTAAAGAATTTAACAAAAGATTATCCTTACTAAATGAATATTTTCTGGTTAATCCAATTGTGATTTTTGAAAATTTATTGTGGAAGCTATCATTTAACCTAAAAGCGAGCAATGAAGAGCATAAATTTTTATTGCAAACCCTTAATCTAATGTCTTTTAAATCTAATTTCTTTTTGATTCACGAAGGGTTTTTCTATCTAAACCAAAACAATGATGAGATGATTAATAAATATAATCGATACAATAAAGAGTTAGATATGACTTTTCTCTCTGACCCAATATTTATTACGTCGCTTAATTTTATAAACTATCTCTACAATATCATATTCTTTAACCGTCCCGAGGGATATAGCTTAGTCCCAAAAGAAGATCTACGTTTATATTTGATTTTTGAGTTTATTGTCGTATATAATAGAACAATGTTCCTCAAGCCAGATGGATATAAAGACGGTGATTTGCAAAATCCTGCTGACGAGAAAGTAAAAATTCTCATCAGAGAAAGGGAAGAAAAAGTCCGAGCATATATAGAGAATAACAAAGCGCTATATACAGCCAATCTCTATGAGGAACTAATAGAGTTATCATATAAAGCTGAAGAAGATTTTAGAAAATATTACTATAACAAAAAAGTATAATTGAAATAATAAAATAAGATTAATGAGCAAAATAGTCATCATTGAAGACGAAACTGAACTTTTAGAAAACCTAAAATTTATTCTCGAACTTGACGGATATTCAGTCAAAGCATTTGATAACGGGCAAGATGGAGTAAAGTATGCATTAGAAAACCATACTGATTTGATGATTTGTGATATTAATATGGATGGGATTGATGGGTATAAAGTATTAGAATTAATACGGAGTTCTAATAAGACGAAGGCTATGCCATTTATTTTCCTAACGGCAAAGTCCAATAAGGACGATGTTAGGGTAGGAATGGACTTGGGCGCAGATGATTACATTCCGAAGCCATATACCAACGAGATCGTGCTAAATGCTGTAAAGTCTCGTTTACAGAAACACAATATTTTGCAGGATGTAGTTAATGAAGAAGTGGATATTTCTAAAAAGAATTTAGCCTCTACGCTACCTCACGAGCTTAAAACTCCCCTAAGCATTATTGTTTCATATTCCGATATCCTCAAAACATCTGCTAAAAATATTGGCACAGATGAGATCTCCGAAATCGCAGATATTATTAATATTTCAGCCAAAAGACTTCAGCGAATGTTCGACAACTATACTTTCTTTGTAGATTTATTTAGTTTCTCTATTGAAGATAGAGAGAGAGAAATCTCTATCACATATAATATAACCAGCATTATTGAGGAGATTGCCAATGAACTGATTGAGGGCAGGAATAAAAAGTATAATCTATTAGTTGAAAAAGTCGATTGTCATATCCAAATGGATAGAATTCACTTTGAAAAACTTCTTTATGAAATTGTTGATAATGCTGTAAAATTCTCAGATGATGTTCATTTTATTAATATCGAGACTAATCTGAAAGATAATATTTTAGAAATTGGAATAACTAATTCTGGCGTAGAATTCAAAGATAGCGACATCCAGAGAATCGGAGCATTTAAGCAATTCAATCGTGCATACCAAGAGCAACAGGGTATCGGATTGGGATTAGGAATAGTGAAAAAAATAATGGAAATTTACAATTATAAATTCACTATTAAGAGCGAAAATGGCTATACAAAGGTTAAATTATACATCCCTATTGCTTATTAGTGCTATCTTCAACTGCTTTTGCTTCGGATACTTGCCCTGCTATTTCCCCATCTTCATTAACGCTAATTGTATTGCTTAAAGCATTATCAATGAATTTATATCTAAGCTTATATGCTTTCTTTAATTGATGAGTATCGAGCAACATAAAGCCATCGATGCAATTAGAGAAGTTTACATCCACATTATAATCTAAAAATACAGCTCCGCCCGGTTCGCTTAGTTCCGTGTATCTGCGGAAAAGGACTAGTATTGCGCTTCCCAACTCTTTCAGCGATGCTTTAAGAGTTCTAAAATCCTCATTGCTATCAATGCCATTGAATTTCGCATCCAGCATCGGTAGCGATTCTTCGTCTATTTGATATGGGTTATTTGCCTGAATATAAGTCTTTTCTTTATTGCTAAACCATTTTTTGAAGTAATAAACTATCAAATCTTTTGCTTCTTTTGGATAGATATCGCTAATGCTTACGGCTCCGTATAGATACTTAACATCTCCTAAACTTTGAATATATAGACCAATTCCTTGCCATAAGCTATCGAGAGCATTGCTACCCCAATATTTTTCTTGGATGAAACTTCTCCCTAATTCAATGCTTTGCGGAAGGATTTCATTAAATTCATTGGTGAAGGTAAATTCCTCTGAATTATATAATCCTTCATATCCAACTTCCTCAATAATTTCTTTACAAAGACCCAATCTATAGCTTCCGATTATCTCCTCATCGTTCTTGCTCCATAGCACTATATGCTTGTAATACTTATCATATTTGTCGAAATCGAATTTATTTCCCGTGCCTTCTCCTACTTTACGGAAAGTAATTTCGCGCAAGCGTGCTATTTCTTTTATCGTATTTTTGCCTTCGGGATAACTAATACAGTATATCATCTTTTCGTCGGCTGTTGTGCCGAGCAAGATACTATTTGCTAACTCATTTTTGATGATTTTATAATCAACAGGATGAATAATCGTTCTCTCGGTCTGGAAAATTTCTTTCTTAGCAGCAATTTTATAAGTATGCTTGCGTAGCAATTTGCTACAGGTATTTACATCGCTAATTGATTCGAGTGATTTTGTAGGAATCAAATTACCGATTTTAATCTTTATTGATGAATTGCGCATACGGAAAAGCTCGCGCGGCAGAAGGAATTTAGAGAAGCTTTTATTTAGTATTGACACTAAATAAAAGAAAGTAGAATTTCTGGCATCAATCAACACTGGGAGGATTGGAGCATTGTGCTTCTTCGCAAATTTTACGGCGCCTTTGTGCCATTTGCCATCTTTTATTCCATTGATTGATAAACGCGAAACCACTGCTGAAGGGAAGAAAATAACTGCTTTGTTTTCCGACAATGCCTTGTCAATTCTATGTATATTTTCTTTCTGAGCTTTCAGTGAAAATACATTATACGGCAGGAAGAGATCCTTTAAATTCTCAATATGCAGGAGCAAATCATTGGCAATTACCACAACGTCTTTGCGAACATCATACACGGCTTTCAGCAGAGCTAATCCATCTAATGCTCCGAGGGGGTGATTCGCTGTGATTATCAGCTTTCCCTCTGAAGGTATTTTTAGCTTATCCAAACTTGATAGGAAATAGGAGAAATTCAAAGAATCGAACAACTCCTCGATGAAATCAGCATCATATTTATCATAATGCTCGCCAATAAATTCATTGATTTCATCTGATTTGATGATTCTATTTAGCAGATAATAAATGATCTTATGCGTAAATTCGGGGACGAACTTAGGAAGAAATTCCTGAAGGGAAGTATTGTGTTCTTTTAATAGACTTTGAACCGTAATTTGCATCTTGAATTTCCTATAAAAAATGGGTAATTTTACGGAATGCAAATTACGGCTCGAATGTTATGATAAAATAAATATCCGGTTAATCTTAAGTGAAGTAGAAAACTTTGAGTATTGTCAATGCTAAAAATCTATTGAATCTATCACACCGCCGCCGAGCAAATCATCGTCTTTATAAATAACGAGGGACTGCCCAAGAGCTATTGAATTTTTAGGCGAAAGAAACTCTACGAACAACTTCCCATCTTTTATTTCGCATTTGGCTGGCGTGCCCGGGTCGCGGTAGCGAATTTTAGCTATAAATTCAGAATCTGCTTGAATGATTGATTCGTCAATAAAATTAATATTGCTCGCCCTGATGCGAGAATCTGCAATATTATCAATAGTTTCTAAATTGATAATATTATTCTCGGGGTCAATTGATTTGACGAATAAAGGCTCCGAATGGGAAAGTCCCAAACCCTTTCGCTGGCCAACCGTATAAAACGGGAAGCCATTGTGTCTGCCTTTTTTCTGACCTCGGAACATAAAATCCCCGGACTTTTCAATCTTTGTTTCTACATTATCAACCAAGAATTTCCTGTAATCATTGTCGGGAATAAAGCATATTTCTTGCGAATCTGGCTTGTTTTGGACTGGGATATTATGCTCTGTGGCATATTCTCGTATTTCTGTTTTTAGCAAATTTCCAAGAGGAAAGATAATCCGAGAAAGCTGTTCCTGCGTTAGCCCCCATAAAAAGTAAGTTTGATCTTTCTTTTCATCTTTTGCTTTATGAATTACGTATCGCTTATAGTTCTCGTCGAATCTAATATTAGCATAATGCCCCGTGGCAATGTAATCTATATTCGCTTTGTTGGCAAAATCTAATAGGACTTTGAACTTCATATTCCGATTGCAGAAGGCGCAGGGGTTTGGCGTTCTGCCGCGCAAATATTCATCAATAAAATACTGAATTACGCTCCCTCGGAACTCATTCGCTACATCTAAAATATGATGCTCAATATTAAATCTTTTAGCTACGAGGGCTGCATCTTCAGCTGCTTGCTGGCTTTTAGAACAGGTGTTATCCTGCACAAATGTTAGCCCAATTACTTCAAAACCCTTTTCTTGCAACATTAGAAGAGCAGCCGAGGAATCCACCCCGCCACTCATTCCAAGTAGAACTTTCTTAGAATTGTTGTTTATTTTATTATTTATATATGTATTGTTATCTGTCATATCTTTACAAGTATTGTGAGGAAAAATAGATCTTTATTCATTAATAAAATAGCTCGCCAAGTAGATGGAGAGCTATTATAAAAGTAAAAATCGGGATTGCTTTTGGGGAATTATTCGTCAGAGAAGAAATATTCGCTCAAATCGTCAAGTTTAACATTGACGACAATCCAACCAGACTTTGGAGAATTGTAAAAAGTAAAGATCCACCTCATAGGATAGTTAGATTGAATACCCAAATATCTCAAGCGAACAAGCGAAGGGCAGGCAATTTCAGAGCTGACGGGTTCGCCACCTTTGATTTTACCATATAGGACTACGGCTTGTTTCGTTTGATCTATTAAATTCTTTACTTGCTCTTCTTTATTTTTAAATGGGCTATTGAGCAATAGATTGTCAAAAGCTTCTTTAAATTCATTTCTGCTAAGCATATCAAAGAAATTGTCGCACTTAGTTTGCAATTCTTGGGGGACATTTATAAACTGAGTAGATGCAGTCCCAGGGCGTGCTGCCGACGTCTCCTGCGAGTAAATACTTATTGCAGAAAGAATTAAGCACCAAATAACTATATTAATTTTTCTCATTGCCACAATGATATATTGAATAAAACTAACACTTGACTACAAAAATAAGACTTTTTCCGCAAAAAAAAACATATTTTTTTATTTTTTGTAAAAAAATATTTTAAAGCCCCACAAGCTTCCTCAAAGCGAGAATTTCTTTCTTCTCTAAATAGCGAGAATCTCCGCGTGCCATTCCGCTTACATCAAGGTTTGCGTAATATTTGCGATGGAGTTTCTTTACCTCATACCCAAAGTATTCAAACATCCTGCGGACCTCGCGATTCTTCCCCTCGCGAAGAGAGATAGTAATATCGCTATGATCTTTCGGGTTGATAAATAGCTCGCAAGAAGAAGTCATTCCATCTTCAAGTTCCACGCCTTGCGAAATTTGCTGAGCATGCTTGAAATCTATCACCTTATCCAAACCTACTTGATACACTCTTTCCACTTGATATTTCGGGTGCATCAAGCGATTGGCAAGTTCGCCATCATTCGTAAGCAATAGAACGCCTGTGGTATTCCTATCCAATCTTCCGACTGGGAACACTCGCACCGGGCTTTTGATTAGCTCCATTACGGTTTTTCTGCCTTGCTCGTCGTTGGTCGTGGTGATGAAATCCTTTGGCTTATTCAATACAATGTATTTATGTCTAATAAAATAGGTTAGTGGGTCGCCATAAACAGTAACGAGCACATCCGGTTCTACTTTAGTTCCCAAATCTATTGTAATCCTACCATCTACCTTCACTACTCCAGAGGCAATTAGCTCATCGGCTTTTCTCCGCGAGCAATATCCGGCATCTGCGATGTATTTATTTAATCGAATCAGCTTACTTTCTTCGTCTTTTTTTCTTGATTTTTTCTTCATCTTGTAAAATTTCTGACTTTTCTTTTTGTGTTTAAATGTTTTTTGGATAATTATCCGTAATTTAGCTATCCATAAGAGACGATTATGTTTTTAAAAACATTTATTTTTGTGATAATTAATATTCTTATGAGAAAGATTATTCTTATGAGAATAAATATTTTGTGATAATTAATAGAAACAAAGAGTAATTTAACGAGTAATGAATAAGATCTTTCAATATTTATTTTTTCCTATTAGGCTGTTTTTACGTTTATTCTTCAAAGATTATGAATTAAACATCGCAGACAGATACCTGTTTAGTTTCCGTCGGGATTTTAATTTTATTTCCATTATAACTTTTATTTCTTTTTTAGGAATTACTATTGGCATTGCTGCATTGATTGTAATTTTATCAATCTTCAATGGGTTTAGGGATTTCGCCCAAGATCAAATGATTAATTTCGATCCTCACATCAAAATCATCGTTAATAATCCAAGTAATCAAAAATCGATTGAGAATTTCCTTGATAAGAATAAGGACAAAATGGATTATTCCCCAGCTATCGAAGGAAAAATCATCATCAAATACAAAGGCGCTTTGCAAGCTGCATACCTGACGGGTATTGACACAAATAAAGTATCGAAAGTATCCGGCTTGATCCAAAAAAGCGTCGCAGGACGCTACTCCCTTGCTTATGAAGGGCTTGCAAATTTAGTGATAGGCGGTGGATTAGCGGATAAACTAAACCTTTCTCCATTCGACACAATTTCGCTAATGTCCCCTGATATGATTGAATATGCCGCCAAGCAAATGGATATGAATTTCGAGAGCAAAGCGCGCGTATCTGCCTTATTCCAATCATATTCAAAGGAGTATGACGAAACGAGTATCTTCTCGTCAATCGAATTTGCTAAAGAATTGTTTTTTAAAAACAAGAACGCAAAACAGAACTATAACATCCGCATTCATAACTTTAAGGAAGTAGATGATATTAAGAGCCAATTACAGAGGCAATTCCCCAGCGAAGAAATTCTAACTTGGTATGATTTGCACGCTGATATGTTCAATATTATGAAATTAGAGCGATTAATGGTGTTCGTCGTAATGTCTTTAATAATCGCAATCGCAGCATTTAATTTACTCGCCTCGCTCACAATGACAGTAATTGAAAAGCAGCGCGATATTGCTATCCTAAAAGCAATAGGGATGCCCGATGCTTCCATCCGCAGAATATTTATCGCGGAGGGTTTGTATATTGGATTGGTTTCAGTTTTCTGGGGCACGATTCTCGGTCTTTTGTTCTGTTGGGGGCAGATA
Organism: uncultured Hyphomicrobiales bacterium; assembly: GCA_964529535.1. Lineage (GTDB taxonomy): Bacteria > Bacteroidota > Ignavibacteria > Kapaibacteriales > UBA2268 > CALLXS01. The sequence continues at coordinate 8,401 of CAZGXC010000016.1, forward strand.
GAATTTAATTGGTTTAGCCTCGACACCAGCAAATACTTAATCAAAGGGATACCAATAAGCATAGAATATTGGAATATCCTATTGATAGATGTTTTCGCGCTAATGCTATCCTTGCTTTCCACTTTATTGCCCGGCAAATATGCTTTCTCGCAGAAGATAGTCCAATTTCTAAAAAACAGCTAAACAGTAAGATAATGCATAATTCATAATGCATAATGCATAATTAAAGGAGGGACGGCTTCCAGCCGTCCTTTAGGGCGAAGTTGATTTTTTTCTCTTCTCAACCCACTGCTTTAGCTGTGGGAGAAAAGAAAGCTGACTTAAATGATGGGGTTTCTTGTTCGATTTCTTTAATTATGAATTATGCATTGTGCATTATGAATTGTGAATTATTAACACGAAAACAGTGCTATAATCGTTGAAGAAAGAATGCATTATCTTTTCTAACGAATAAACATCTATTAGAACATTAAACCATTAACAATATAATACTATGAATAGCAAAGAAGAACAAAAAAGATTACTCGAATTAACGGAAAAAAGATTAAGCGAGTTGATTCCAAATATTGAACCCAAAGCCATTTATGAACCATTTAGATACATTATGGAAGAGGGTGGGAAGAGGATTCGCCCAATATTGACAATGCTCGCTTGCGGAGCAATTTGCGGAACACCCGACAAAGCAGTAGATGCTGCCTGCGCAATCGAGATTTTACATAACTTTACTCTCGTTCATGATGATATTATGGATAATTCACCAATCCGTCGCGGAAAGGAAACAATACATCAGAAATGGGACGAACCCACAGCTATCATCGCTGGCGATACGATGGTGGGATATGCATACAGAATATTAAACGCTTATAATACGGGAGCGCGCTATCCGCAAATCGTGGAAGCAATGAATAAAGCCCTGATTGAAGTATGCGAAGGACAATCATACGATATGCAATTCAATACAAATAAGAATGTAAAAATCGATGAGTATATTATGATGATAGGCAAAAAAACATCTATACTCTTACAGGCTTGCGCATCGCTCGGAGGAAATATTGCCGAAGCAAACCCTGAACAATTGAAGAGCTTAGATGATTATGCATATAATTTGGGAATAGCTTTCCAGATTCAAGATGATTTACTTGATATTACTGCAGACCAAGCGAAATTCGGAAAGCAAATCGGGCAAGACCTCCTCGAAGGAAAGAAAGCTTTCCTAATTCTAAAAGCGAGAGAATTAGCAAAAGATGCTGAAGATAAAGCCTTGATTGAAAAATTCTTCGATAATGATGGATTAGCAAAAGAAGACGTTCCAGCAATGAAGCGCATTTACGAGAAACTAAATATCTTCACTATAGCACAAGATGAAATCGAAAGATATTTATCGCAAGCGAAATCCGCTCTGGCAAATCTTAATCAAAATCAATATACAGATAATATGTTGAGCTTGCTCGACAGCCTGAATAAGAGAGTATATTAATAAAAAAAACAACCCCGTCCTTTAGGATGGGGTTGTTTTTTCCATAATTATTAATTGTGAAAGCCTTATATTACTTCTTTTCAGTAAATTTAATAGCTTTCTGATTGCCGATTTTCAATGTACCTTTATCGCCTTGGAATTTCCAATAATAATTATCTGCTTCATAAATTCCGCCTTTTGCCCATGACTCTGTTTGCGGCAATAAGCGTGGGGATTCGCCTTCGTAAGCGATATAAACGACTTGCTTGTCCTTTATAAGTCCATAAGTCGCTTCCAGAGCTTTGCCCTTGGCATCTACGTAATTTGCTACTGTTGCGTCTTTAATATCATTTTTTGGATTTACTGCTTCCATTTTAATGATTTTGACGACTTCTAAGTTGCCGCCGTATTCAGCAGCGAAGCCATCAGTGCTTTTCGGAAGTTTTTTCACTTCTACTTCACAAGTTACCTCTGCGTATGCCTGAGCATTTGCTCCGACAGTTTGCTTGTAGAGTGAATCCATTTGGTGGCTTGGGTCATCTATCCAGTATGAAACTGTTTCATTCTCTGGAATAAATGCAGAGACTTCATGCCCCATTGTTAGCCTACCCTTCATTGTCGTTGTTTGCTCTGGTGCTTTTTCTTCCTGTGCTTGTGGCGCTGGAGTTTCTACTTTTTTTTGAGTATTACAAGCGACTATTGAAAGGCTTATTAGTGCTATTGCAAAATATTTTTTCATGTTGGTTTACTTTACTTTTTTGATTACATACATTTCGGCGAGTTCGCCAGTATTTTCTTTGCCATCTGCATTCAGCATTATGATGCTACCTTCTACAACTTTATATAGTTCTTTTGCATCTTTGATTTCCAAAGTAATAACTGTTCCCTCTTTATCCCAAGTGAACTTACCTTTCTCAGTGAATTTACCGCCTTTTTTACCTTTGTAGATGTCAACTTTCTCGAAAGTCATATCATCTTTTAGGGTAATTGTAGTTTCGATACCTTCTCCGCTTGCGCTTGGCAATTTACCTTTGTAAGTGCCTGCCCAATCCAATGAATTTTGAGCATTGTGCATATCAGTGGTGCCATCGGCATTGATAGATGCTGAATTTTGAACTACTACTGGTGCTGCGTCTGGAGTTGGAGTTGCTGGTGCTTCTTGCTTTACTTCTTTGTTACAAGAAACTGCTAATAGTGCTGCTACAGCCATTAGCGTGATTGATTTTAAGAATTTCATTTTGTAATATGTATTAAATGTTTAAAAAAATATTTATTCTTGTTTTATAAGTTATCATTAAAATAATGACGTTAAAAATTTCTATTTATTATTAGTTGAGCTTTCTGCTTCTGTATTCTTTGATTTATAGTTTTAGTCCAATATATATAGATGTAAGCATAGTAGTAAACAATGAAACACCTTTCATATTTTCCCAATAGCTCATTGTTGCGTCTACTTTTGTAAGGGGAATAGCGAAATTAATATTTGGTTGGATAAAAATATCGCCCATCCTAAATTCATAGCCCACCCCAAGATTTGCGAAGGCATCTGTTGCCCATTTTGGTTTGTCATCGTTCGGTCTAGTCTCGAGATTAATTGTTCGCATCACATTTATGCCCGCAGTTCCAAAGAAGCTCCCGCGGAAATGCTCTTCGCTACTTAAATAATCATTAAAATAGTATTTATAAAGTGCTGCGGTTTGCCAATATGCCATTGGTGGGGCAAAGCCTATAAATGACCTGACTCCTACAAGGGAATTGCTATCAATAGTTTTATAAAATCCGCCGTGTAAGTTCAAGATTCCAGCACCAAATTCGCCAGACCAATTATTTAGCTCCGATTTCGCTTCGTAGCTGATTAATACCATGGCTATTAATGCCATGAGGATAGATGTTCTTTTCATAATATTGTTATATAGTGATGTTAATGAAGTAGTAACGAACAAAAGATGAGTTTGGTTACAAAAAAATAGGCAAGTAAAGCCATCGCCACTTACCTATTTGAATATACTAATCGAGTGTATATTGTGTTTTATTCTTAACTGTCTTATTTTGTTCGATGTTATTAATTGATGTTATTAATTAATGATAGCATACTTGCGCAGTATTGCCATTTATTATCTGAAAATTATATCGCGAGCTTTGTAGCTGATTCCGATGAATATAGCGTTCGCATTGCTGCATTCTATCGTAACCCAGCATTATTCCAAGGATGAAATCCTCCTCCGGGGTTAATTCATAGAGCATCCTATCGGCAAATTTTTCGACGATTTTGATGCATGGTTCATCTCCAAAGAATACATTCATTTTTGTTTCTGAGACATGCTGCACGATAAACTTAATTCCATGATTTCGCAATCTTTCTTCTACTTTTTCAAGCTTTGAAGAGTGGAAGGTAAATAGTGCTAAGCTCCGGAGTCGCTTTCTGTATTCATATATTAAATGGGCTAATACTTCCATATTATAAGCTGCTTTTAATGATTTCTATCCAGTTGTTTACTCTGGATTCTGTCTGATTGCTTTCAGAATCTTCATTTAAAGGTAATCCTATGAAGACTCCATCAACGATTGCGCGAGATTCATCATAAGTATAGCCTGTGGTTGGGACTTTGCCGATGATTTCGCAGCCTTTGTCAAGGCATGTTTCATATAAAATGCCGATTCCATCTACGAAAGTATCGGGATATGAGTCGCCGTCGCCCAATCCGAAGATTGCTACTTTTTTGCCAGAGAGATTGATATTAGCGAATTTCGGTAGGAAATCTTCCCAATCGTCTTGCAAATCACCCATTCCCCAAGTGGAAGTGCCGAGGATAAGAAGCTCTGCTTCATTGAAATCTGCTTCTGTAGCTTTTGCTACATCAATTACTTTGGGAGAGAAGTCAGATAGTTTTTTTGCTATCAGCTGTGCAGCCTGTTTAGTATTATCGGTACTAGAACCGAAGATGATTGTTGTTTTCATTATTATAAAGTTATAGTTATTAATCCGTATATTTTCAGAATTCAAAATTACGGAAATTAATGTAGCCCCACAATCCTCAATAATGGGGATTTTTCAATCAATTTTATCATCAAAAATGAGGATAAAACGTGAAAAATAGCCCAAAATATTGCTTTTTATATGAATTTAGATTAATTTCATAGTTCTGTATTTTCACTAATCAGGAAAAATATGATTTGGCATACAAATAGATAGATTATTATTGAAGTATGTTTAATTTATTATATAAAATCATTATGAAAAGTAAAATTACAATCTTGTTGCTTATGATGGCTTTGTTCCCATCATTAGCATCATCAGCAATCAAATTTGGCGAAGGTGATTACTCAGCAGAGCTTGGTGGCTTCGTTAAAACAGATCTCTTCCTCGATACTCGTAATTGTGTCGAAATGCGCGAGGGCGCAATATCTGCCATACCTTTGAGGAAATTAATGATTGGCGATAATGATATTAATAGTGTAACTAAATTCAATATCCTGCCGATTGAAACACGCCTGAGCCTTAAAATTAATGCTCCAAGCATCCTTGGGGTAAATGTTGGCGCATTTGTGGAAACTGAATTTTTCGGATCAACAGATGCTACTATTAATAGTATTCGTATGCGACATGCTTATGTCGACTTGTCTTCTGGTGCGCACAACCTACGGGTTGGTCAGTTTTGGCATCCGCTAAATGATTGGGAAGTAGCCCCTGCGACTGTATCTCCGCTCACTTCAATTCTCTTCAGCGCTGGATTGCGCAACCCTCAATTAAGATATACTTTTAAGGCTAATGATGAAATTAGCTTATTCGCTGCAATCGCTTCTCAAAGAGATTTTACGAGTGTGGGACCAACTGGTGCGTCAAGTAAATATCTTAGAGAAAGCGGAATCCCAGAAATTGGATGCGGAATTAAATATAGTTCTGATAACTTTGGCGTCAGCTTGAACGCAGATTATAAGGTGATTAAACCAATGTCTTCAACATTTTTTAATTCCAATAAGGTAACGCAAATTAATAATCTCGGGACTTATGCCGCTAGCTTGGCAATGCGCTATAAAGTGGATTTGCTAAGTTTCAAGGGAATGCTTTGCTATGGGCAAAACCTTGCGGATTTCCTTAATATTTCAGGCTTTGGGATAAAAGAAATGACTATGCAAAATAATGAGATAACGGAAGTTTCTTTCACTCCATTTAACCAGATTATTTCATGGTTAGATATTTCATACGGTAAGGAAATGCAAGTCGGAGTTTTCTTCGGATATAATAAGAATTTGGGTGCAAATGATTATAAAGATGCTCTAAATTATTATTCTCGTTATTCCACAAGGAGAGATATAGGTGGTATTTCAATATACGACGATGTAGAAAGTATGCTTAAAATTGCTCCGCGATTTGTCCAAAACATTGGGAAATATCAATGGGGCGTCGAAGTAGAGATGAATACAGCAAATTGGGGCATCATTACTTCAGGAAAAGGCAATAACTTCAAAGACTTAGAAAGCGTTACTAACTTTAGAGTATTGGCTTCTTTTACTTATTTCTTATAATATAAGTATTCTAATACTGTTTAAATAATTAATGGCTATCCATTTCTTTTTGGATAGCCATTTTATTTGAATAATTATGATATTTATAAAACTGTTATCTGCTTATAAATCATTATTTTTTAAGATGCTTTTGAAGGAATTGATCCTGCTCCCAAAGCAAGTGGAAGATATTCTCTTTTGCTACGTAGCTGTGCGATTCCTTTGGCAATAACAACATCTTAACAGGTGCGCCCAAACCCTTTAGAGCTTGGAAGTAGCGTTCTGTTTGTAATGTAAATGTGCCAGGATTATTATCCGCATCGCCATGAACGAGGAGCAACGGAGTTTTCATTAAATTTGCTGTCATAAATGGAGACATTGTGTTATAAACGCTTGGCACGTCCCAGTAGTTTCTCTGTTCGCTTTGGAATCCAAATGGAGTAAGAGTTCTATTGTAAGCGCCGCTTCTTGCTATTCCGCAAGCAAATAGCTTAGTATGCGTTAGTAGGTTCGCTGTCATAAAAGCACCGTATGAGTGCCCGCCAACTCCGACTTTGCTTCTGTCGATATAGCCGAGTTTATCAACGGCATCGATTGCTGCTTCTGCGTTTGCTGTGAGTTGCTCAATGAATGTATCATTTGGTTCTTCTTTGCCCTCACCAACGATAGGGAAGGAGGCATCATCTAATACAGCATATCCGCGAGTAACCCAATATACAAATGATCCGTAGTAAGGGAATGTAAATTCATTTGGGTTTGCTTTGCTTTGTCCAGCGCTTGCTTTATCTTTAAATTCTTCAGGATATGCCCAAATTAATAGAGGGAGTTTCTCTTTTTTGTTGAAATCATAGCCAGCTGGCAAGTATAGAGTGCCGCTTAGGTCTATTCCATCTTTTCTTTTGTATTTGATTACTTCTTTATGGACTTTGCCAAGAGCTTCGAAAGGATTTTTGAAATCTGTAACTTGAGTTAATTTCTCATCTTTCTTTAATTCTCTGATGAAGTAGTTAGGATACTGAGTAGCAGCCTGAATATTCACAAGAGCTGTCATCTTTTTGTAGTCAATAATAGAGCTAATGCTTTCTATTTTGTCTGTATATTTTGATTGGTATATTCTTTTTGTTTTGAAAGATTTTAAATCAAATTCATCGACGAATGGGAATTGACCGTTTGGAGTATAACCATCACCGATTAGGAATGTCTTGCCTTTTTCAATAGCGAGAACTTGCCTGCCGTATTCATTTTCGCGAGTCTCAAAGTTGCCCGGATCGCTATATACATCTTGGTAATTTCTATTCCAAATTACTTTTGGCTCTTCATTTGGATTTGAAGGATTAAAATAATAAGTGCGAGAGTTGCGAGTATCATACCAGCTATCATAAGCAATCGCTGTGTTTTCGTCGCCCCAAGTGATGCCTCCGAATCTATCTTTTGTCTTAATTAGAGAAACAGGATCTGCTGTGAATGGTGCAGTCCAAAGGAATACTTCATCTCTGTTTTCTACTTTATTCGCTGGGTCTCCTTCGTCTAATGCCAAAACAAATGAAAGTTCTGCTGGCTTGTCTGCGCGCCAAGAAATGCTACGTTTGCCTTTTTCGACAGCCATAAATCCTTTGGGCATAATTTCAAGAAGTGGTTTCTCGTTGACGACTTTTACGAGTGAGCCGTTTTGGTCATAAACAGCAGTTTTCATTGGGAATCTGCTATATGGCACTATATATGAAAATGGTTTGGATAAAGTGCTTAGAAGCATATATTTTCCATCTGGGGAGAAACTCATACCCAAATATAAATCAGCAGGTTTGAAAGCTTTGCTTGTGCCGTTCACATTGAATTGCACGAGTTCAGAGCTAACGATTGTAATGAAGTTTGCTTCGTCTGTCGGGTTCTTCAGCAAATCTTGGTAAGTTCTATTTTGCGATACTTTTCCATCGCTTGTAGAAACTATCGGACCTGTTGGGATTTCCTTTTTGGTGTCTATCAAAGCAGGTCTATTTTTCGGTATTACTTTTACTATCATATTTTGATTATCTCTCATCCAATTAATAGGATTGCCGAGATTTGCATTTAGCACAGCATCGCTTAATTTAGTCGCTTTCGCGCTTGCAATTTCCAATATCCATAATTCATTGCCTGAATTAGTGGTATTTGTGAAAGCGAGGTAAGCATCATTTGGCGACCAAAGAATGTTGGAAATGCGAGGATTAGACGGAAGTCCCTGCACCTGCACGAGTTCGCCACCGCTTACTTTCCTCAATTTGATATTATTAATAAAAGAAGCAGTGGAGCTGATGTTGGTAGTTGGATTGATCCTAACTCCGCCAAGGCGTAGCTCGTCCTGATTCAAATCATCGAGGGTTTTATAAGTATCTCGGTAAAGGAAGACAATATTTTCTTTTTTAGTATCCATAATTACCGATGGTGGGCGTTGGTAATCCGCCAACTGTAGAATTTCGGCAGGAGGCACTTGATACTTAATGTTTTCCTGCGCATAGTTAATGTTTAGCGTTGCTAAGCTCATCATAATGATTAGATAGAATTTCTTCATTCTTATTCCAGAAATTTATGTTATTAAAATATGTATGAACTTGATAATACGAAATAATGCAAATTAAGTTGTAGATGGATTTAAGATTGGGGAGAAAAAGTAGACGGCAAATCAAGCACAATACCATTTACAAAAGAGTAAGGATTAAGAAATAATTATTATGGAATAAGCCAAACAGAAAATATTAAAAGAAGCTACTCAGATAATCCGGGTAGCTTCTTTTTTTCTATGAAAATTTACAACGGTATTACATTACCACAATCAGTATAGTTCGTTTTTCTGTGTTAATTTCTGTAAAATACTTTACCAGCTTTTGAATTATATAAATTAAGAGTGATGATGCTGACACCAAGATTTAGTTGCGAGATATTAAGCGTCATAGTTCCTAATCCAGTGCTGGAATCGTAGTTAAGAATGTGGTAATCATCAATACTGATTTTTCTGCCAAGTATATCGACTGCCTCTACTTTTAATTCCTGCTGCTTCGCTGGATGGCAAAAGTAATTCAGCGTTACCTGCGAGGAGCTCGGGTTTGGAGAAATACTCGTAATTTCAATATCACGACCGAAATTGACAATAACATCTTCTTTTACATCGGAAGCATTAGTCATGCGAAGTATTCCGTACATATTAGATGCCATCCAAATCTCATTATTGTATGTAGCCATTTCAACTGCAATATCATAGCTTTTTAACTGTTGATTATTGTGCCTAACTTTAGGAGTTCTTATTCTCTTTTTCATCAACCCATCTTTAAAATATACTATTTCGCCATGACCATAATTATCTACTTGATCTTCAAAAACTGATAAAAACAAAATTAAGTTATCTTCTTCATCAAAAGTAAAGCAATTTATATAATATTCTTTTAAGGTATCAAGATAATCAAATTTCACTTTCTCAATCTTATTATCTGCAAGTTTGTAGATTTTTAATTTAGGCCTTTTACCAAAATTGGTCCCATTCTCATCTACGACTACATAGAGTTCATCTTTATGTAAATAAAGTTCTCGGATTATGCCGGTATCATTTTTCTGAGTCTTATAAGTAATAGTATTTATTAATTTCATATTATCAGTGTTTATTATGCACACAGAATCAGTAGGATAATGAGCATCTTCAATATATAAACGGTTTTTATTTACTATAATCTTTTCTTTTATTATTACTTTACCTGGTAAAATAGAATCAGTGCTGTAATGAGTTAATTTATCTTTTTGCATTTTAAATATATGTGTGCCGTATCCCATCCACATATTATTGTTTGCATCATAAAATAGTGGGCTACCGTAAGATCGGGTTTGCGGATCTATAAAAAATCCACTAAATAGTTCGTGCAAAGATTTTATATTATCAGATCCATCATATATTTGGACACCATTGCCATTACTTGCTATCCATAAGTTATTGTCCTTATCTAATTCAAAGCCAAGTATATTTACTGTTGCCTGGTTAGCTTGTTGTAATGATATTTTCTCCCAGCCTTTAGTTTCTAAGTCAAAAATATGTAAATTTGCTTTACCTGAACCTAAGTTGCCAAAATATACCTTTTTCGAATTTTTATCAATTCGAAGCCCTTTATAAATTGGAGATTTTACCTCAAGTAACTCAGGATAATATTCCCAAATTGGTTCACTGAAGAGTTTACCACTAAAGAGTAGTAAGAAAATACATAAATTTATTTAATTTAAATGTTTCATTTTAGTTTTTCCAAATTTATTAATTATTATTAGAATGGGTTCGGAGGACGAACTCCTTCGAACCTCAAAAAATTTAAAACACATCTATTCGCAAACGCCATGACATCCATCACTGCATTTCAAACTTGGTATTTCAGAATTAAATAATGTGTTTTTCACTTTATACGTTCCTGTTGTTTTGTCGTAATACCAACAAGCTGTATAGTATTTCCAGCAAGAAAACTCCTTTATTAAACTACAAGGTTTCTTAATACGTTCAAAATGACCTAAAACACCAGTATGTGGATCATCTGGAATCCAAATAATAATCCATTTTTCTGTATAGCATGCACTTTTGCCAGATTTATAGTATCTTGATGATTGTTCGGGACACATCGGTATTTCATTACTTACTTGCCAAGGGTCTTCTATAAATGCAATATTTTCCCAAGCTGCTTGGAAGTATTTGCTTGGGTTATTATCAAAATCAATTTGATACCAATCACAGTCTCCGATGAGCCTTACTTCCCCAAAATAAACATCTCGATCAGTCCCATCTAATCTCCAACAATATTCGATTTCCATCCTACAAGTAGGACTAAGAACTATACTTGTTGTGGAAGGACCATTCCAACCGCCCCAAGTAGGGCATTCTGCCTTTGCATCATTTGAAAGTGTTATCGATGCGAGCAGCACAATTATTACAACTAAAAGTTTTTTCATAAAAAACCTCCGTAAAAAAATGTTTAAAAATTTTATATTTAGTAAATTGATTTAGTGTAAAAACAACTTCTTATAAAGTTGTTTTTACACTAAATTAGACTCAATTTGAAATTATGAAGTCCGAAAAATTTATAATAACTTTAATGCGCTTTATTTTCTGTATACTTTTTTTTGTTATCGCGGTGGAGAGATTTACAATATTTATTATTTTCGGGAATAAATGAATATCACTCCGCCACCGCAAATAGAATTGCTGGTCCTCAGGGGCTTCGTTTGAATTTTTGGGAAAATAATTTTAGATTAGAACACAGCAAACACTCGCAAAGCCCATTTTTAAAGCAATCTGGGCAGATAATCGATGCTATATTTTGCCATTTCTTTTTCATAAGAAACTTGATTTTATTAGTATTTAAAGTTTCAGCTTTATAACATTACGGAATTTCTAATTAATTTCCAAATAATTTTTTAATATTTTTATTAAGTCAAAATCCATAAGCAAAGATGGAGATTATTATTTCTATTGGGACGCTTGAAATAATAATAAAATTCAGTATTTTTGAAGTCTTATTTTTTAATAACAGAGATTATTGATATTTACACGCAGGAAGAAATAGACAAGTGCATTAGCGAGATTAAAAAATGCCTTGACGAAATCAACCCCTATCTACGCGAAGATGGGGGAGAAGCCGAATTTGACAAATACGATTCGGAGAATGAAATCGTTCACATTAAGCTAAAAGGGCGGTGCGATACCTGCCCGCTGGCAATGATGACTTTGCGAGCTGGCATCGAAAGGTATATCAAAAAACACCTGCCCAATATTAAAAGGCTTGAAAGAACTTATAATTAACTATGGAAAAGACCAGAAAAAATACATTATTATTGCTATTTATAGCAGTGATACTAATCCTAATTGACCAAATTACGAAATTTAGCGTGATGGGTGTGCCATTTCTTGGCGTGCCTACTGGAGTTGGGATTAAAAACGGCGAATACATCAATGTCATTGGCGACTTTCTGCAATTCACTTATGTAGAAAATCCCGGAATGGCATTTGGTATTAGCTTCGGGAGCTTGAAGATAATCCTAACATTGTTTTCTCTTGTGGCATCAGCCGGCATCATCTATTTGCTGTTCAAATACGAGAATATCAAGAAGTGGTTGCGCTTTGGCTTGATGCTGATATTAGCAGGAGCTTTCGGCAATTTCATTGACAGAATGTTTTACGGAATATGGTTCCAAGCTGGCGAGCTTTTCCACGGTCAAGTAGTGGATTTCCTATTAGTGGATATTCCGGATATTCACCTCGGCAATATTTTTTATTCTCATTGGCCCGTGTTCAATATCGCAGATTCTTGCGTAACTATCGGCGTGATAGTCCTGTTGCTTAATTATAAACATCTTTCTGAATTTGAACAAAAGAGGATACCAGAAAATGACAATTAACGTAGATGAGAACGCAGGGTTTTGCTGGGGAGTAGTCCAAACAGTAGAGAAAGTGGAGGGATCGCTTCTCGAAAATGATGGGCGGCAAGTGAATATACTTGGCGAAATCATTCACAATCCACAAGAAACAAAACGCTTAGCTGAAAAAGGACTAAACACCATAGAAGTAAGTGATTTAGATTCTTTGCCTGCTAATTCAAAAGTAATTATCCGCGCTCACGGAGAGCCACCAGCTACTTATAAAAAGCTAATCGAGAAGAAGATTGATTACGTTGATGCTACTTGTCCATTAGTCCAAAATTTACAAAAGAAGGTGTATAAGCAGTATCAAGAGGGCAGACAGATTATTATTTATGGGAAATATTCTCATCCAGAAATCATTGGCTTGCGCGGAGTATGCGAAAACAACTGTATCGTAATTCAAAGCAAAGCTGAAGCAGATGAAAACATTGATTTCACTCGCGAAAGCTCAATTTTTTCCCAAACTACTATGAACGAAGATGACTTTAATCGCGTTATAGGGTATTTGAAGGATAAATTTCCGGAGGATAAGCTGCTCATTAATAATTCAGTTTGTAGATTCGTAATTTCTCGCGAGAGCAAGTTGAAAACATTTGCGAAAGATAATGAAATTATTCTCTTTGTGGCGGGACGCAATTCATCTAATGGCAAGGTCTTATTCAATATTTGCCAATCGGCAAATCCAAATATCCATTTCATTGAATCAATAGAGGAAATTTCTGGCGAATGGTTTGAGGGCGTTTCCTCGGTAGGAATTACTGGAGCTACCAGCACACCTCAGTGGTATCTTAATGAAGTGAAGGATTATATTGTTTCAAATTACTAAAAAAAATATTCAGGCAAACGGTTAAATAAAGACTTGATAATTTTTGATAATTATCAAGTCTTTTTTGTTTGTCTTTACATGCTAAGGGAACCGAGGACTGTTTCGGCGCTTGCGCCAGTTACAGACCGAAGATTTGAGGGAAGATCATTGATGCTTCTATACGCCAAGTATGCGAAGGCTATCGCTTCTTTCGCATCGATTGGAATGCCATATTCTGCGGAATGAGTAATCTTGCTTTTCGGCATATAATCTTGTAATAGCTTCATTAAGAAAGCGTTGTTTGCTCCGCCTCCAGCTGCTATCAAGGTGTCGCAATTCCCGCAAAATTGCTCAATATTCACAGCGATACTTTTTGCTGTAAAATGAGTTAAAGTAGTGATAATATCGGCAAGAGCATAATCACTTTTTATTATTTCTCTGATATAATCAGAATTATAATATTCTCTTCCCGTGGATTTTGGTGGAGCTAATTTAACGTAGTTGTCGTCCATTAATGAAGAAAGCAGTTCTGGAATTAGATTCCCAGATGCAGCTATCTTCCCATTTTTATCATAATTTAGATTATACAATTGGCGCATAGCCAAATCAATTAGAATATTCCCTGCACCCGTATCAAAGGCTTTAACCTGCACGATGTCAGCATTCTTGGGCAAATACGTGATGTTAGCCATTCCGCCAACATTTAGGCAAATTCTATCTTCGGAAGAAGATGAAAAATAATCATAATCAAAGCGAGGAACAAGCGGTGCGCCCTGCCCTCCGAGAGCAATATCTGCAGAGCGGAAATCACTCATGACGGGAATATTGATTTTCTTGGCTAATACAGAAGCATTTCCTATCTGTAAAGTAGATGGCACCTTTATCCCAAAGAGTTCAAGTCCTTGGGGTTCGTGCCACATGGTTTGCCCGTGAATGCCAATTACTTTCACTTTGTTAATATCTATATCAGCTTCTTTTGCAACTTCGGTAATTGCTCGATAATACAACTCCGAAAGTGCAAAATTTAGGAATGAAATATACCTCCAATTTGGATTGCTTAAGAGTTCTTTGATGAAATCCGCAAAGCCATCGGGGTATTTTAACGTAGAATAATGCTTGAGATTTACTGTTAGTTTTTCAGTTAATGAAAAATTACAAAAAGCTACATCAATACCATCGAGTGATGTGCCGGTCATTACTCCACAAATTAAATCATCAGGATTAATATTTATTTTTGAGATATTCATTGAAAATAGCTTTATTATAGTTATTAAAAAACAAGCAGGAGTTTCCTCCTGCTTGTTGATATTCTATTACTATACCACGTTTGTAATTTGAATAAAAAGTGATTAAATATTATTCTCTGTTATCAGAAATAATTTCATCAACTTTTATACTTTTAAGAGCTTCTAATTTTCTAATATTCATAGGCGGTAATTCCTCGCCTTTAATTATCATCTGTAATTCTTCGCCTTCTACTGTTTCTCTTTCGATTAGGATTTTAGATGCTTTATGAAGCAATTCCATATTATCTGTGAGGAGTTTATCGGCTCTATCAGAGCTTTCAGTCAGGATTCTGCGTATCTCATAATCAATTTTTAGAGCAGTATCTTCACTATGATCTTTATTTTGCGAAATTTCTCTTCCTAAGAATACTTCTTCTGAATTTGTGCCATATTTAACAGGACCGAGTGCATCACTCATTCCCCACTCGCACACCATTTTTTTAGCTAATTTTGTAGCTCTTTCCAAATCATTGGAAGCACCAGTAGAAAGTTGGTTAAATACTAATTTTTCGGCAGCTCTTCCGGCTAATAGCATTACGATTTGAGTTTCTATATAATCCTTCGACCAAGAATGCGTATCCTCCATAGGTAAGTATGAGGTAACGCCCAAAGCTCTGCCTCTCGGAATAATAGAAATTTTATGAACTGGATCTGCCTCTGGTAGCAATGCTCCAACGAGTGCGTGCCCCATTTCATGATATGCTGTGGATTCTTTTTCTTTATCTGAAATCACCATGCTTTTTCTTTCAACGCCCATCATTACTTTGTCTTTGGACATTTCGAAATCATACATAGTTACTTTTTCACTATTTCTGCGAGCTGCAAATAAAGCAGCTTCGTTCACCATATTTGCGAGGTCTGCTCCGGAAAATCCAGGCGTGCCTTTCGCAAGAGTTTCTACACTTACATCATCTGATAATGGCACTTTACTAACGTGTACTTTTAGAATGCCTTCTCTACCCTTGATGTCTGGTCTATCAACTACGATTTGCCTATCGAATCTACCGGGACGCAATAAAGCAGGATCGAGAACATCTGGACGGTTCGTCGCTGCTACGACGATTACGCCGTTATTTTGCTCGAATCCATCCATTTCTACAAGCAATTGGTTCAAGGTTTGTTCGCGTTCATCATGACCGCCACCAAGACCAGCGCCTCTGTGCCTGCCGACAGCATCAATTTCATCAATGAATACTATACAAGGGTTATTCTTCTGAGCTTGCTCGAATAAATCACGGACTCTGCTTGCTCCAACACCGACGAACATCTCAACGAAGTCCGCACCGGAAATACTGAAGAATGGCACTCCTGCCTCGCCTGCTACGGCTCTTGCGAGCAATGTCTTACCAGTTCCCGGAGGTCCCAATAATAGCACGCCACGCGGTATTTTTCCGCCAAGTCTTTGGAATTTCTTTGGTTCTTTTAGGAACTCTATTATTTCTTGTAATTCATATTTTGCTTCATCTACTCCGGCTACGTCGTTAAAAGTAATTTTCTTTTGGTTATCCGTTAGCATTTTAGCACGAGATTTCCCGAATGAGAAAACTCCATTTTTGCCGCCACCGCCGCCGCCCATTTGCATTCTGCGGATAAAGAAAATGTAAATTCCAATCAGGACTATCCACGGCAAGAATGAGAATATAATATTCCAGACGCTGTCGTCGCCCTGCTCGTATTTCCAATTGATGCCTTTCTCTGCCCATTCTTTTTCAGTTTCAGCATCTATCAATCCTAATTTCGTTTTGAATTTCTGAATGCTAATATACTTACCGTCTACATTTA
Source organism: uncultured Hyphomicrobiales bacterium (assembly GCA_964529535.1). GTDB lineage: Bacteria > Bacteroidota > Ignavibacteria > Kapaibacteriales > UBA2268 > CALLXS01. The sequence continues at coordinate 24,653 of CAZGXC010000016.1, forward strand.
CTTTGATGGGGTCGCCGAGCTCGCCATAAAAATCATAATCATTATATTGAGATTTAACGATTCTGGCTCGCCAGATTTTCCCGCTATTAAGTATTTCTCTATATTCAGAGTATGAGACGAGGGTTTCTGTTTTTTCCGCACCGTTCATCATCGTAAAAATTACGATGAAGGAAGATAATAATAATCCCCAAACGACGATGTTCTTAAACATCTTGACCTGTGGGTTCTGGTTATTGGGGTTATTATCTTGCCCAAATATATTTTTTTTGTTTTTGTCTTGTCTGTCCGACATACTGTCTCCGTATTTTACAAAAATAAACCTAATAGTAGGTTCGTTTCAAGTTTATAGTAAACGTATAAGTAAAAAAAATCTTTTAAATTAATTTTACATAAGAAATTTTATTAAGAGTAATATTAAATCTTTGATTAATACGTTATAAACCAATAAATGTTTAAATAATTAAAAATAAGAATAATACAAATTCTAATTAATACAAAACTAACATTTATTTCCATTATAATCACAACACAAAACGGAATATGAATAGCAAGAAGCAAGACAATATCGATGTAATTGACTTAGAATTGATAAATAATATCAATGATTTGCTTTGTGATGTTAATGAAAATAACAGAGATGCTGTCCTCTTGAAAATATTGGAGATTGTTGGTGCGATTACTAAAGCTGATTCAACTTACTTATTTCTAAAAGATGAAAGCAAGCAAGAAATTTATTTCCATCTTTGCGGAATATGGTATAATCCCAAAGAACATAGAAATATAATAATAAAAGATTATTTAAATAGCCAAGATAAATATTTTATCAGCATTTATAAATCCTTATTAAATAATGAGTTGTTTGAATCTATTAATTTACCAGAAGGCTCGCAAAGTAGGTTTTATGTTTTTAGCGAGGAGCCAATTTCTCTGCATGTGACTCCGATTATTATTTCTAATCAATTGATAGGATTCTTGGGATTTAATAATTCATTGACTTTTGGGAAATGCTCGGAAATCAATAAATGCCTTTTGACTAACCTCTTTAAAAATATTGGATTGACTTACTCTCGTCTGAATCAGAACCAGAAATTAAAAGACCTTGAGCATAAAGTTCATTCCTCTATCTCTGCTCAATCGGAATTTCTATCAAATATCAGCCACGAAATCCGCACTCCAATGAATTCGATTATCGGATTTGCCGAATTGCTCCGTAATTCAAAAAAGATTAACATTGTTCAACAACAATATTTAGACGGTATTTCTCGCTCATCACAGAATTTGCTTGAATTAATAAACGATATTCTTGATCTATCAAAAATAGAATCAGGGAAGCTGGTCATCAATTATGAATGTTCGGATGTGCGTAATATTTTAAAAGATATTCATAATATTTTTTATAAAAAAGCCGAGGTCAAGGGCATTCGTTTTAATATTCATGTAGATGATACGATTCCAAATTCATTAATGATAGATGAGCTACGGCTTAGGCAGGTGCTGTTTAATTTAGTTGGGAACGCCCTGAAATTCACGCATTCTGGTTTTGTAGAAATATTAGCATCAATTAATGGCGGAAGCTCGCCCGACGAGATTGATTTAATTTTCAAGATTCGAGATACAGGAATAGGGATACAGGAAAATAAATTATCGGAAATTTTCGAGGCTTTTAAACAGATAGATGGAGGCAAAGAACGTAAATTTGAAGGAACTGGCTTGGGTCTAACCATAGCGAAAAAACTCGCAAACCTAATGAATGGCACTCTTTCCGCTGAAAGTATTTATGGAGCTGGCTCTACTTTTACTTTGATTTTCTCAAATATCAAAGGAAGCAATGGCAACACTTGCCAAGCAAACAGTAATGATACTTTTCTACAAACAATTAAATTTCAGCCATCTACCATTATTCTTGCGGAAGATGTCCTGACTTTTCGGCAACTTATAAAGATGTATTTGAGGAATCATAATATCAATATCATCGAAGCAATTAATGGAAAAGAAGCAGTCCAAGCAGCCCAAGATTCCTCTCCCGACCTGATATTAATGGATTTACAAATGCCATTAATGAATGGCTTCGAGGCAGCAAAGAAAATAAAGCAGCAAATGCCAAACATCCCAATAATTGCAATTAGCTCCGAATCCGAAGATTTTAATCTCTCTCTAAATAAAGAGCTTTTCAGTTCCTATATCCAGAAGCCTATTAGTAAGATTGCTCTACTTTCGGAGATATCAAAGTATCTTATTCCTTTTTCTGATTGCGAGGAAGAAGAGGATTGCTATTCATCAGAAAATGATAATGAAATTAGGATACAAATCGGAGAGATAACAGAAGATTTTATTCGCCAGCTCGATAGAAATATTTTGCCACAATACGAAGCTATTAGAAAAACCTTATACGTCTCTCGAATAAAGCAATTTGTGGGCTTCCTCAAAGAAATTGCTGAGGAACATAACATCAATATAATCTCAAATTACGCCGACGAGCTTGCCAATAGCACAAATGAATATCAAATAGATAAAATTGCGCATATTATGGCAAGATTTCAAAATATTATCGAAGCAATACATAATGCCAATAACAACAAATAGAAGATTATTTCGTATATTTGTATTCGATTCTTGAGCAATTATTATTTTTGCATTAAATCAATCTTCTTTCTTATTATAAATAACCCAATTCCCTTGGGGATGAAACGGATTCGACGGGGTGGGGTAGTTTGAAAGTTGCATGCCGTGCTCAATCGGTGGTGGCACGTAAATTCAACCGGTAAATAAATAAATGCAAACAATAATAACACAGCTAGCTATGATTATAGCTACGCTTTAGCTGCGTAACCAAAGTTACCCCGCTAACATCCTGCTGATGATTTGCTTATCGGTTAGCAGCAGGGTGTCGCCAACTTAGATAAGATCGCCAGAATCTGCGCATCAGGGAAACTGGTTAAAAATTACTGGAGCTCGCCTCGGAAGACCTGTCATTCGGTAATCTCTGGGGCTAAAATCAAAGAATGACTAAGCATGTAGTAGCTACAAGTGAAGCATTTCGGACGCGGGTTCGACTCCCGCCATCTCCACTTTGGAGAAATAAACTAAAGGCTATGCAAATAACTTCAATAGAAGTCTTGCATAGCCTTTATGATTATAATGTAGCTATTTATGGCAAAATATAAGTAGTTTCAATTATAATAATCAAAACCAATATTTTCAATGATAATGTTTGTTTATTGATCCTCTTGTGTTGATTCTCTTGTTTCTAACAAAATATCGCCAAGATTAATAGAGATACTTTTTGCTACGTAGTTCTCAAGCGGAATAATAGTGTCCCTGTATCCGCAAGAAAATATCCAAATTAACTGGTGATTCATATCATTTGAAGAGATAGAAAAATGCCCGAGAGAATCCGCAAATGTCATAGCAATATGCGATGAATCGCTTGCATCTATAAGCTGTATAGCTGATCCAATTATTGGCTTGTTGTTTGAAATATCTAATAATTTGCCGAAGATTTGGGATTCTATGGCAAACATCGAAGGACTGACAAGTAGTAGTAATAACGAATACTTAAACATTGACTTAATAATTGATTTCATTTTATAAACAATCTTATTGACGAAAAATATACTTGAAACTCTATTCGAGTAAATACGTAGTAAAAAGTAAAAGTTGTATATTATTTGAAAAATAATTATGCACTTGTTTATTTCACTTATTTTTAGTAATTTGCAGTTTATAAATTACAATTTTTAATTATTAATTTCAGAGGACATAATGACTGTATTCCAGAATGAAGGCTATGCCGATTATTCAAAAAAAGAAGTATTTGAAAAGCAGAAAGCTGCAATTAATGAAGTAAATAAACTTCTTGGCAAAGAATATCCAAATATTATCGATGGCAAAGAAGTATTCACAGAGAAAAAAACTACATCAATAAATCCTGGTAACCTCGATGAAGTAATCGGAGTTTTCCAGAAATCTGGTAAAGAAGACGCTGAAAAAGCTATCCAAGCGGCTGCAAAAGCATTCGAGACTTGGAAAAAAGTGCCTGCTGAAGAAAGAGCATCTTATTTCTTCAAAGCAGCTGAATTAATCCGCCAACGCAAAACTCAAATCATTGCTTGGATGGTAAAAGAAGTGGGCAAAAGCTATTTAGAAGCTGATGCTGAT
>CAZGXC010000017.1:0-1271 GCA_964529535.1 uncultured Hyphomicrobiales bacterium
GCAGTTATAAGCATCGCAAATATTTGAGGATATTTTTCTGATTGTCTCGATAGTTTCATATCTCCATTCATCATTATAAGCGCGGAATGTGCCCATGATTTTCACTTCTTCGGGCAAGATATTAGTCGCAGTGCCGCCGTGAATAGAAGTAATGGAAAGCACTGACGGCATTAATGGATTTCGGTGCTTTGTAATAACGCTTTGTAAATTCGCAATCATATTCGACGCAGCCAAAACTGGGTCATTACCCAAGTGTGGAGTGGCGGCGTGGGAGCTTTTCCCTTTGATAGTCCAATACATTTCATCAGAAGAAGCCATAGCAGGACCCGGAGCAATCTCGATGCGTCCCACTCGCTTTGATGGGTGAATGTGTTGTCCGAATACCATACGGACATCTGGATTTTTCAGCACGCCAGCTTCTACCAAGAGCTTTGCTCCGCCCGGGATCATCTCTTCAGCTGGTTGGAAGATCAACTTGATGCATACACTTAAGCTATCTTCGATACTCTTTAAATATCTGGCAGCACCCAAAAGCATCGAAATATGGAAATCATGCCCGCAAGCGTGCATAACTCCATCGTGAGTAGAAGAGAATGGCAAGCCAGTGTCTTCCATCAACGGCAGGGCATCAATATCCGCGCGGAAGCCGATGCAGGGATTGGCAGCATCGCCAATAATTCCAATTACTCCCGTTTCGAGCAGTCGAAAGTTCTGAATATTTAAAGAGTTTAATTCATCTTCAATAAACTTCGTTGTCTTAAATTCTTTGAAAGCCGTCTCGGGAATCTTATGCAATTCCCTACGAATACTTATGATATCTTGATTTAATTCTATTTGCTGCGCGTCAGTCATTAATACTTAATTATAATAATAAAGAAATAAATACAAAATTAAGCTAATTTTCGCAAAATACCTTAATAAAATTGATTTTAATGCTATTTAATTTCCTGAAAAAGCCGTATTTTTGTGGGAATAATAAGACAACTTACTATATTAATTGAATATGGCAATATTAAAATTAAACTCAATAACGAAGCGATTTGGCAGCTATACTGCTGTTGATAATATTGACTTCGAGGTGGGGGAAGGCGTAATATGCGGAATAATTGGACCAAATGGCGCTGGAAAATCCACTACTATCAGAATGATTAATAATATCTTTCAGCCGGATAGCGGCACAATCGAGATCTTTGGGGAGCCGATTAAATCTCAATCACAAGATTTTATGGGCTATTTACCGGAGGAAAGAGGATTGTATAAGAAAATTAAAG
>CAZGXC010000017.1:1281-9315 GCA_964529535.1 uncultured Hyphomicrobiales bacterium
AAAGTAATCGATCAGCTGGTGTATTTCGGTAGATTGAAGAGCTTGACCGAAAGCAAGGCAAAAGAACAGGCACGGTATTGGCTCGGCAGGCTCGGTGCATCGGATTGGGAAAATAAAAAGATCCAAGAACTTTCCAAGGGTATGCAGCAAAAAGTGCAATTCATTAGCACATTATTGCATAGACCTAAGTTGCTCATCCTTGATGAACCTTTCTCTGGATTTGACCCGATTAATGCGGATCTATTCAAGCGCATTGTAATTGACTTAAAAAATGATGGCACTACTGTTCTTCTCTCTACTCATATTATGGAGCAGGCGGAGCAAATGTGCGACCAAATCGGATTGATCAACAAAGGGAAATTGGTTCTCTCTGGTAATTTACGCGACGTAAAGAAAAATTTCGGAAGAGATACCGTCCTGATTGAATATGAAGGAGAGGATGTATTCCTTAATAATATTTCTGGCTTGCAATTTATAAATAGAAGTCGCGGAAGGGCGGAGTTTAGGATCATCAACAAGGAAATAAGCATTAAGGATATTATCGCTAGAGCTAATGAAACTGTTGATATTATTCGATTCGAGCTTTCGGAGCCTTCGCTTAATGAAATTTTTATTGATGTAGTATCTAAAACAGGAGGAGAGAATGTCTAATTATAGAAAAATCGGAACAATAATTTCCCACGAATTTAAAACAAAAGTAAAAAACAAGTGGTTTTTAATAGCTACTTTGCTTGGTCCGCTGATAATGATTGCCTTATTTGCTGTGCCAGCCCTAATCTCCTACTTCTCAATGCAAACAACGACGCAAAAGATTGCAGTTATTGATTTAACTAATAAATATGGTGCGGAGTTAATTAAAACTTCAAACAAGCAGATTTTTTATATTTCTAATGCGAGCGTGCAAGCTCTTTCAGATAGTGTTCGCAAAGATTTAGTCCCAAGTTTTTTGGTTATTGATTCTAATATGATTAATAGCGCATCTGTATATTTATACAGCAAAGGTAGCGGTGGATTGTCTATAAATGACAAAATCAGCGATGCCGTTGGGGAAATTCGTTTGAACGAATTGCTGGCATCAACTGGCGTGGATAAAGCTGTTTATGATAATTTACATAAAAGAATCAACATCCAAGAGCTAAAAGTCTCCGATGATAAAGCAAAAGGTTTAGAGGCAAATAGCAGTGGATTTCAGATAATATTAGCGTATATTGCAGCCTTTGCAATCTATATGATGATACTAATGTATGGACAGAACGTAATGCGTGGAGTAATTGAGGAGAAGGCAAATAGAATTGTGGAAATCATTGCTTCTTCGGCTCGCCCATTCGAGATAATGTTCGGCAAAGTTGTTGGTATTGGTTTAGTCGGGATTGTGCAAATGAGTGTTTGGATAGGACTATCCTTGCTGATTCTTTCTTTGGCTGCTCCAATATTGCAGTCTCTTGGAATTGATGCGGTTTCATCGTCGCAGATGTCAGGAATGACACCTCAGATGATGGATCAAGCAGCAATGTCCAAATTAACAATTCCATCGATTTCTCCATTGATTTTCTTTGCTTTATTCTTTTTCTTTTTGGCTGGCTATTTCATTTATGCTACTTTATATGCAGGGATTGGCGCAGCCGTTGATCAAGAGGCAGATGCTGGGCAAATCTCCACACCTGTTACTCTTTTAATTGTGATCCCAATAATGATGATTTCCGCAATAATGAGCGATCCGAATAGCACAACTTCAGTGGTGCTATCCTTGATACCATTTTTCTCTCCAATGCTTATGCTCGCAAGGATAATTATTACAAATGGAATGTTACCGATGTGGCAGGTATTATTGTCGGTGATTTTGTGTATCCTTACATTCTTGGGTAGTTTATGGGTGGCAGCTAAAATATACAGAATTGGTATTTTGGTTTACGGTAAGAAGCCAACTATCGCAGAGATTTTCAGATGGTTAACTCATTCTAATTAATTGTGAAGAGGTTTCTGACTTGGATAATGCTTTTAGTTGTGCTAATTAGCACAGTAGGGTATATTGCTTTTATTAAAGTGAATTTATTCCTGATACATAAGGAAGTCAAACACGAATTAATGAGGCAAAAACCCGATGACGAGTGCACTATCCTGCGGATCCCGAAAAAAGAACAGAATCTCCAAAATGCTTTCGTGGCAATTCATTCGAGAGAATTTAGATATAAGGGAATGATGTATGATGTGATTTCCCAGAGAGATTCGGCAGATATTACTATTTTTAAATGTATCAGAGACGAGGATGAGGAAAATGTGTTCCGAGTCCTCGCTGATATTATTAAATTAAATCACGCCCCTGGGCGAAGCGATAAGGCGAGTAACTTCCCAATGCTCTTTAATTTCTATTTTATTGAGGTAGCGGAAATTGCTCTGCCAATGCTTCAATGGTATAAATTAGACTATCATAATTACTATAATTACCAATTATTGAATAATTATTTTCCTCCTAATACTCCACCCCCAAATTCATAATATTTATTTATAATTTTTATAAATAATAAATTCAAAATATGTTTGGATTGAATTTTATCACATTTAATTTTAAATATTATGAAAAACATTTTAATATTAATATTTGTTGTGCTGTGTTTTCCCTTTGCTTCAGAAGCAAATATGAAGGGCGATACTACCTATTATCCTCCGATAATAATCACAGCTAATAAATATGCAAAGAACTACTATGATATTCCATTATCAGTAAGTAGTATTAAAGCACATCAATTTCAGAATAACATTGGTAATGGTTTCGACGATGCGCTTAATTCAGTCCCCGGTTTAATGTCATTTACTCGTAGCGGCACTCCAGATGTAAAAATCACTATTCGTGGATTTGGAGCGAGAGGAGCAGGGGATAGATCAAATAGCGGAACCTCTCGCGGAGTGAAATTCCTGCTTGATGGCATTCCTGAATCCGAGCCAGATGGACGCACTTCATTTGATAACTTTGATATGGCATTTGTGCAGAGTATCGAGGTGCTTCGCTCGAATGCTAGCTCTCTTTATGGAAATGCTGCAGCAGGAGTTATTGCAATCAATACATATCCCGAATATTCAAGCGATTACGTGAAGTTTGATGCTCTTGCGGGCTCTTTCGGTATGCAAAAATACGCTCTTTCCGCTTTCGAAAATATGAGATATGGCGGGCTTTTGGGTAATGTTTCCTATTCAAAATATGATGGATATAGGGAAAACTCAGCTTCCGAAAAGTTCTTTACTAATCTCATTTTCAAGGGTAGAATAAGCGAAAAAACTAATTTTACCACGCTAATAACAGGTGGGTATAATCAATTTCATATTCCTGGACCATTGACTTTGGAGGAATATAATTCTACACCCGAAAAAGCAAATAGAAATTACTTGAAGCAACAGGAAGGCAGAGAGAATTTTACAGTCCGAATCGCTGGAATTATCTATCATTCCTTCGATGCCAATAATTCAATTTCTGCCAATATCTATGCTAATCCTAAATATTTGGAGCGTTCCGAACGCAAGACTTTTAGGCAATTTACTCGCTATAAAGTCGGCGGAGCATTGAATTACAAAAATGAACTTAGCTTCGGAAATAGTTTTAGGAATACATTAATTGCGGGATTAGATGAGCAATATCAAGATGGAGCAATCCTATTCTATGCTCTAAATTCAGATGCTTCACGTGGAGCATTGAAAACCAATAAAAGCGAAGGCGCAAATACTTTGGGAGCATATTTACAAGATGAAATCAAATATAAAGATAAAATATCTTTATTGCTCGGAATGCGCTATGATATTGTAAGTTATTATAGTAATTCATTTTACGAAGCAGGAGTGGATACATTGCCACCATACGAAGCAAAGCATTTCAAGAAGCTGTCGCCAAAAGCTGCAATAGCATATAATTTCAGTGATAGACACTCAATTTATGCGAGCTATGGGACAGGTATCGAAGTGCCAGCTGGGAATGAGACTTCTCCTTCAGATGAATATCCTAACCTACAAGTTAATCCACTTTTGCAGCCGATTATCTCCAGCACGGTGGAATTTGGAAGCAAGCAAATGCTTAGCTTTAATCGGGATTTACAATTTACCATGAACTATGATTTAGCTTTGTTTTATATTATGGTAGAGAATGAATTGGTTCCGTATTCCGGAGGTAAATTCTATATGTCTGCTGGGAAGACGAATCGAATTGGTGGCGAAGCAGCCATTAATTTGAGTCTGCTTGATATGCTATTCCTTAATACTTCATTTACGTATATGAATAGTAAATATTCAGATTATGTGGTGGATTTAGGCTTGCTAAACAGTAAAGATCAAGGAAAATACTTAAATTATAAAGATAATAGCTTGGCGGGAGTTCCCGATTTCTTCTATAATATTTCATTGAAAGCGCGCTTTGAGGCATTGGCTTATTTTTTTGCCGAGATCAACCTCCGAGGCGTTAGCAAATACAAATCAGATGATGCGAATCTCTATGAAGTTCCTGGATATAATATCCTGAATCTAACTATTGGTTTAGATGAAGATATTCAGCTCTTTGATGGCTTGAAATGCAGAGTTTATGCTAATTTGAATAATCTCCTTGATACCAAATATGCAGCTTCCAGCTTTATTAATCCGACGATTGATAAGACCACAAAGGCAGCATATTATTTAGAACCCGGATTGCCACGGAATTTTTCTGTCGGCATTAGCTTTAAATTTGATTAATAATTGATCTTCCAATATCGTGTAATTCAATATTTGGAATAAATTATATTCAGGAGGAAAAAGCAAAGAGGCTATCCCGATAATGGGGTAGCCTCTTCTATATTATTTAGTATTTGTCTTTACTTGTTCGGATTGCTTATTTTGATTGCTTATTTTGACTGATTATTAAGCAATTTTGCTTTGTTTTCTTCAGAAAGCAGATCCATTAAGAAGATTGGTTCAGCTACTGGTAAATCTACCGATGGAGAGTTTGAATATCTGTCGCGTCTTTGCGGTCTGTCGCCTCTGTCGTCAGAATATGATCTTGGCTCTCTGCTATCTCTTCTTGGTCTGTCGCTTCTTTCGTTGTTGTCGCGTCTTGGTCTTTGCTCTCTATTGTCGTCATTTGATTGTCTTTCAGGTCTAGCAGGACGCTCAACTTGGTTCGCTGGTTCCAAAATGATAGTTTCGCTATCTGGGACAAGGTCGCAAATTTTGACTTGGACTTTATCTCCGAGTTCAAAGTGAACGTTTCCAGCTAATCTCATTTTGCTTTGTGGCATAAATGCGTCAAATTCATCGCAAGATAGGACCATTCCGGCAGGAACGATTTGCGAAACAGTTCCAGTCAGCTCAGTGCCGATAGGATATTTTTCTGGGAATACATTCCAAGGATTGCTTAAAGTGCGTTTATAGCTTAGGTTGATGCTTCTTTTATCAATGTTGATATTCATTAGATAGAGATTGATTTCTTCGCCCACAGCGAATAAATCAGCTGGGTTTTTAATTCTCTTAGTCCAAGAAAGTTCAGTAGAGCGAACGAACCCATCAATTCCTGGAATTAACTCAACGTAAAAACCGAAATCAGCAATGTTCTTAATAGTAGCTTTGTATGTTTCGCCTTCTTGGAATTTACTTTGAATATCGTTGTTATCCCATGGAGATGGCTCTAAAGCTCTTCTGTTTAGCCCTAATCTATTTTTGCTTTTATTTATTTCAATAATTTTTGCTTCTACTTCATCGCCTAATTTGAATTTAGTATTAATATCTTCAATTCTTTCGTTTGAAAGTCTTGAGATGTGGATTAATCCTTCCATACCATCAACGTCAACAAAGACGCCGAATCCGGTGATGCTTGTGATTTTCCCTTTAACTACTTGACCTAATTTAATGCTTTCGAAAAATGTTTTGGTAAGTAGGTTTTTCCGAGAAACGATGATAGTCCTTCTGCCATTTTTATTAGTAGTAATATCGTGGATGTCTACGGTTAATTTATTCCCGATAGAGTCCTGCAGTTGGTCTTCGCTTGGGCTTCTCTGGATTGAGAAATGCGATGATGGCAAGAATAGTTCAATACCTTTATATGTTACGATTAGCCCACCCTTAATGCGGCTAACAACATCTACTTCGATTTGCTCGTTGTTGTTCTTTTTTTCTTGCAATTCGTTTAAGATATCTTCAGTTTTCGCTTTTCTTGCAATTCTTGCTCTTTCTTTTTTTTCTTTTTGGTCATCCGAGATTGCAGAATTATCTATTGCGTCAGGGGTTGCGGCAGTTTCAGAGCTTGCTGCTGATTGTTCATTGACGGCATTTTCTTTAACTTCAGATTGATCAGAAGATAATTGTTCGGGAGTGCCAATCTCTGCTTCATCTTTTGGTTGCACATTAGATACTTCATTAACAGTATCGTTGGGAGTATTATCATCGGCAACAATATCATTGATGTTGTTATCGTTACTAATAATCTCATTGTTAATTACATCATTTTTTTGATTTTCTGCATTTGTCATTTCTTCAGACATATTCTACCTTAAAGTTATAAAATTCTTTTTAAATATATAAATACTAAATTTATTCCCGCAAAATTAAGTAATTAATTAGGAACTACCAAGAAATTTAATTATTTTTTTTATTTTTTAGCGTAATAATTGCTTTAGTCCCTTTATTTACCTCAGATTCTATCTTTAGAATACCATTGTTTTTTTCTATAAATTCTTTCGTTAAGAGCAAACCAAGCCCGGAACCTTTCTCTTTATTTGTCCCAGCCGTTACTATCTTTTTGTCGATTTCAAATAGTTTGTCAAGGTTGCCTTTGGGGATTCCTACTCCCGTATCAGTGATTATTACGTTGATGCTGTCATCATCTTCATAAGAAGCAATAGTGATTTTCCCGTTATTCGGAGTAAATTTAATAGCATTTGTGATTAAATTTCTGAAACATGTAGAGAGTGTGTGGTAATCGCAATTAACAGATAAACTTGGAGAAACGCTATTAATGAATTTTATCTCTTTCGCTACGAGCGCCTCTTTTGATAGTTGTTCGATTGCATCAATCATTGGGAATAGCTTGTTGTCCTGAAATTCAATTTTCAGAGAATTCATCTGAGATCTTGACCATTCTAGGAGGTTCTCGAGAAATTCGTATAGCTTATTCGCCGCTTTATGCATATTTTCAGCGATTTTCTGGAGCTCGCCCTTGTTTAGGGTATCCAAATCCTCATTCATCAGCTGCGTCAGCCCCAAGAATCCAGAGAATGGGCTTCTCAAATCGTGAGCAATAATTGAAAAGAATTTATTTTTGGAAGCATTTAATTTTTCCAAATCTTCATTGTATTTTTTTAGCTTATCTCTTGATAGCTTTAATTCAATATGCGTCGCTACTCTTGAGAGGAGTTCCGCAGAATTAAATGGCTCGGTAACGTAATCCACAGCGCCTGCTTGGAATCCTTTGATTAGGTCGTCGCGTTCAGCTTTTCCTGTAATGAATATTATCGGAATATCTGCAGTTGCTGGATTTGATTTGATTTTTTCGCATACTTCGTAGCCGTCCATTTCCGGCATCATAATATCGAGCAGGATAATATCGGGGGAGATATTATCGAGCAGCTCTAAGGTTTCTTTTCCAGAAGTAGCGAATGCAATTCTATATGCGTCGTTGTCAAGTAGGTTCCCCAATAGCTGTAGGTTTCTGGAAATATCATCTACTGCTAAAATTAAGGGGCGATAAGCATTGTTGTCAATCATAATTATACAAAATTACTAACTATATCATATTGAGTTACGGTATTATTAACGTTTTTCAAATAATAATATTAGTTAAACTACATATTATTACTGAAAAATCTTAAAATTAATCTTGATAATATAAATAAAAAGCGATTTCAAATTTGAAATCGCTTTTTATGTGTTATTTAGCAGATAGTATTTGGAGAAGTTGCATCGGATTGTTCAAGATGTCTATTTTTTTGTATCCGATGTAATACCTATCATTACCGTCATTATTCGCCGAATTGTCTGGTTCGACCAATAAGTATAATTGCCCGTAGTATAATGGCAATCGCCAGG
>CAZGXC010000017.1:9325-14051 GCA_964529535.1 uncultured Hyphomicrobiales bacterium
TCAAAGTCATCATACTCTGATATGATGCTGAATCTGCTATTTGGTAATAATTGTGGTTTTTCGTCGTGAGAATAAGCGATAAAGTAATTATCTGCTTTTTCGTCATTTGCAAAGCTTTTTTCAGGAATGTAAGTCTCTATCGAGACTTTTGGGTTGCCCAAAGCTCCAAGCTCTACCGCGGTCTTGTGAGATAAATCAATTATCCTGCGTTTATGAAAAGGACCTCGGTCATTTATACGAACAAAAGTGGTTTTGCCATTGCTTGTATTGGTAATTTTAACGATACTTCCGAAAGGGAGTTTTTTATGAGCTGCTGTTAATCTATCTTTTTTGTATCGTTCTCCGCTAGAGGTAGTTCTATTATGAAAAATATGACTATACCAAGATGAGCCTCCAGTTTGTTCGTAGTAGGTTCCATCAGCATCTACTCCGCCGATTTGGCTATTTTGTGTGTTGGCGGGAGCACTGCTCTCATTTTCATTTTTATAAGGGATGACGCTATTGTTCGCTATAGTCGTCTCTGTTCTGCTAAATATTATTAATACAAAAATGAAAATTAATGGCTTCATAAGTGAAGTGTAACTCTTTAGTCCCCTTTTCAAAAGATCTAAAAAGTTATTGATCATTACTGCCATTTAGTTGGAAGGTTAGTGAAACAAAACAATTATATTAAAATTTATATTCAATGTGCGATCAATTTGAAGTGGTAATAAACGAAGCTATTTGAATGATATTGTATAAAAATTTATTTTTTTTTTAAATAATAAAATGAGGTGAAAATATAAGTAAAAATACTTATATTTGTGAACATAAAATTACTAATTGTTTTTATAGATAATTATGGTTGTTCTCATTGTCGAAGATAATCAATTGCAAATGCAATTAATAAGCTCTTTTCTGCAGGAAAATGAGTTCGAAATTCATACTGCAACCAATGCCTTCGATGCCTGGCAAAAGGCAAATCAAAATATTCCCGATCTGATACTATTAGATATTATGATGCCGGGGATGTCTGGCGTGGAGCTTTGTAAAAGATTCAAAGCGAGTAAGAAGTTTGTGCATATTCCTGTTATTTTCTTGACTGCCCTCGGGAATAAAGAAAGCGTAATTAATGGTTTGCACATTGGCGCCTCAGATTATATTGCAAAGCCATTTGATGAAGAAGAACTGATGGCGCGTATTAGCGTGCATATGCAGTTGAAAAAATCAAATGATATTATTAAAGAGCAGAACCTAATACTGACTCAAGAGTTAGAAAAGCGAAAAATTGCAGAAGAGAAATTCAGATTGTTCTATAAAGCAGTGGATAATTCGCCACTTATGGTTGTGATAACGGATAAGGAAGGAATTATAGAATATATAAATCCGACTGTTACGGCTATTTTGGGCTATACTGAAGAAATGTTGATTGGTAAAACTATCCTCACAATGGCTAAAGAGTGCGATGATACTTTATATTATGATAGCACTTGGCTAAGCATGCTAAATGGTAAGGAATGGTTCGGAGAATATCATAATAAAAAAATATGCGGTGAAGAAATTTGGGAAAAGGTTTCGGTAACTTCCCTTCGAAATGATGAAAATGAGATAACGAATCTCGTATTTTTTATTGCTGATAATTCTGAATCCCATAAGCATATTGATGAGATTCAAAAGTATAATAATGACCTGAAAGAATTAAATGCTACGAAAGATAAATTCTTCTCCATTATTGCGCATGATTTGAAAAATCCTCTAAGCGTGCTAATGTCTTCCTCTGAAATAATGATTAATCCAGAATTTGATTTATCAGTAGGGGAATTGCAGCAATTTGCGAAGGAAATAAGCGCCTCGAGCAAAAAATTGTATGAACTATTAGAGAATTTACTCACTTGGGCTAGGTCGCAAACTGGCAGAATGGATTATAATCCTGCATATAACCAACTATCAGACATTGTAAATTACTCGGTCGGCGTCCTTATCAATAATGCAAAAGCAAAGGAGATTGAGCTAATACTCGATATACCACAGGATATCGCCATCTATTGCGATGTAAATATGGTAACAACAGTGATTAGAAATTTAGTTTCAAATGCTATTAAATTTACTCCAAATGGTGGGCAAATAAGCGTCGAATTGGATAAATATGTTACATCTGAAAAAAATAATTTAAAATACGTCCAGGTCTCCGTAAATGATAATGGAGTCGGAATGAGCGAAGAAGATAGCAAAAGGCTATTTAGAATAGACGAAAAATATTCCACGCTGGGGACAAATAAAGAAAAAGGAACGGGGCTGGGGCTTATAGTTTCAAAAGAATTTATCGACAAACACGAAGGCGAAATCTGGGTAGAAAGCGAAGTAGGGAAGGGAACTAAGTTTAAGTTCACTATCCCAGCAGAAGATGGGGAAGTCCCAGAGATAATCCTATAATAATTAATATCAACAGGTAAATGAAAGGCAAATAGAATTTTGCTTATTCAATAAAAAGATTTTTGTTATTCCTATTTAAATATAACACAAAAAGAAGAATGGCAGGCGTAAATCTTGCCATTCTTGCTATTATCTTTTCTTAATTGTATTTATTCTTTACTTCTTATCACTTCAATTGAAACTCAATTGGGTAAGTCGCGACGAATCTATATTTGGGGTCGACAAGATTAAGGTTCTTGTTTTTATATCGAGGTTCTGCTTTTAGCTTAGCAATATCTTCTTTGGTGATATATGGATGGTCTGGGTCAATTTGAGCGAATTTACTATTTGTTTTCGCAAATTCATTCATCACCCTCATCGCTTCCTTATCAAATGCCTCATTAATACCATGCTTGATTTTGATGTTGCCGATTTTCTGGTTCTCGCCAATTCCAAAAGTTACTATTACTTTCCCCGAGATATTTGATTTAATCTGGGATTCTGGATATTTCAGATTTGCTTTGACGAAGTTGTCTAAATCATTACTTGAATATTGAAACATGAAATTATTACTATATTGTTCACCAATGTTCAGGCAATATACTGATGAAGGACCAGAAAGTGATGCTTTCCAAATATCTTTATTGCCAAACTGTAAATACAGTTCTGAAACTGTGTAATCTGGGAATGGTAAATACCCGGTGTCGCTCTTTTTTCTTTCAGAATATATTTCCTTGTCATTAGGATAACAATAATATTCTACAGTTTTAAAGCGTTTTAATGACATAATATATTTTTCCACATGTTCTTCTATTCCATATCCTAATTTAGCTTGCCAATCGCCATGTAGTTTTTTCCCATTCTTTACTTTAGCCATAAGAATATTACCTTCTGAATCTGTTAATATCTGAACATTTACAGCAAAAATATTCATTCCTGCTTTTTTTGCTTCTTCTGGTATATCTGTTCTTCCTTCATTTTGGATTATATTTACAGTATTGCTCCATCGCAAACTAAAAGAATCTGTCATTGCATTGCCTTTCTTATCATAGAAAAACATATTTCCATTCTTATGAGACGCCTTCATCATCTTTTCATAGAATGCGTTCTTGTCTGTAATGGATTTCTCGCTTTTTTGGCATGAGAAAGCGAGCGAAATCATTGCTATTATTGGTAGCAGTGCTGCATATTTTAGCAGCGTTACTTTGGTTGATTTTTTTGTATCTAACATTTTAAACCTCTTTTTAATAATTGATGTAGAGAAAGAATTAACAGGTGCGGAGAAGAGGTCGGCGTAGTTAGAGCGTAGTATGATTTCCTTATATTGTCGTTTCTGCACTCCTATTTTAATTACTGAATTATCAGCTGTAAATTCATGGTTTTCTTTCAGGGCTTTTTCTATTAAGTAGATAGCCGGATTGAGCCAGAATAGCACTTTTAATACTGAAATAAGTAATAAATCGAGTGAGTGGAGGTGTCGGATGTGTTCTTTTTCGTGTTGAAGTATGCTATTGAAGTCTGCTGTTTTTAGAGTCAGCTGTCTGCAATAGAATGTGCGAATAAATGAAAATGGCGCCTTGTTAGATTCATTTATCGCAACTTTTGTCTGGAGAATGTCCTGTATTTGTGAGGATTTTCGTATCTTTATAATCTTTGAAATAGAAATTGAGAAATGAATAAATATCAATAGCGAAATAGTAATATACACGATAAATAAATAATCAGAACTTGTAAAGTGCTCTTTGTGCAAGGAGAGACGGCTTCCAGCCGTCTTTTTCAAAGCAATGTTTGTTTCGGATTGCGTATTTGTCGCGTTTTCGCCGTGTTTTTCATTATTTATTGCTGCATAATCTGTTTTATCACTTGCTTTATCAATCGTATTATTAAGTCCATTATTATATGTAATATTATTGATTGGATTGATTGCGCTTTCGCTTGGATTTTCTCCCGTATCTTCAATTAATATCTTAGATATTGTCTCTATCTGCGGTCTTAATTGTAGGGGAGATGCTGTCTCCGTTGGAATAGTTATTAATGGAATGATAAGCGATATTATCAGCGATGATAATAGGTATATGCGATTCAATCCAAAATATGTGTGCTTCCTTAATGCGAAGTTGTAAATTAGCCATAAAGCCAGCATACAAACTGATGATTCGAGTAAGTAAATAATGTAACTCTGCATATATTTAATCTTTCTTTAGAATTTCATTTCTTTATTATTCAATGATTGTTAGATTAATGTCGATAGAATAAATGTTATTCTTCTTCTTTATCTGTGTCGATTTCGCTTCGTAATTGCTCTAACTCTTCTATGGAGATTTTGCCTTCCTCT
>CAZGXC010000017.1:14061-28588 GCA_964529535.1 uncultured Hyphomicrobiales bacterium
GCGAAAAATGAGACTAAGCCACTATATGAATTTTCAAAATAATTTTGGACGAAGTTCCTAAGTAGAGACTTGGAATAATCGCGCTTGCTAATTATCGGAAAATACATATTGTTCGTGCCGTAAGATTTGTGAGAGACGAAATCCTTGCGTTCCAATATTCTAACAATAGTCGAAACCGTCGTTGGAGCGGGCTTCGGCTCTGGGAACTTTTGAACAATATCTCTCAAAAATCCTTCTTGCAAATCCCAAAGAATTTGCATTACCTGTTCTTCTGCTTTTGTTAATTCTTTCATCGACTGCAAAATTACGAAAAAAAAATATGCTATGCAACTATTTTTTTAGTTGAAGGACTATTTTTTTAGTTAATTTTGAGTTAAGATGATTTTTTCTCTGATTCTCTATGGAAAAAGTATAGGAAAATTAGAGTAAAAACAAAGAGAGTGGCACAGAAGACGATGAAGAGTTCCGTGTTCAGAATGGATTGATTTTGTGAAATGATTGGCGAGCTTGGGTCGTCGGTGGAACCTGGGTGAAGCCCGCTGGTGATGCGAGGAATAATAAATATAAAGAATGGGGCAGATGCGCCCGCAAAAATAGAATATACAGCAGAGAATCTTGCTTTTTTCCTTGGATTTGCAATTGATTGCCTTAGGATGAAATAAGCCAAGTAAATCGAAAGCAAGATAAAGATTGATAATTCTCTCGGATCCCAATTCCAATATGAACCCCAGCTATGCTTAGCCCAAATCATACCGAGAATTGTAGCTGCAATACTCGAGATGAATCCATATTTTGCAGCGACAAAAGCCTTATGGTCAAAGTGCTGATCATTCTTGCGAAGGAATTGAATTGAATAATAGAGGGACATCAAAAAGCCCAAGAGGGCGATCCAAGCCGATGAAACATGAAAAGGAAACAATCGGATGTGCGCTTCAAGCCCCGGGATAAAAGGGAATGCGAAAGTAATATTGCTTTGCTTTGCTTCAATTATCGTGGCAGTGGTCTTGCTCTGTGGGCGCACGATAATAAGATTTTCGTTTTGATATTGAGTGCCTTGAGGCAGTGAAAATATTAAGTTTTGCTGGGAAAGAGTTTTGTTACTTCTCAGTTGCTGAATATCGCTATCATTTGATAGCAAGATAGGAATTTCCCCAGTATATCCAATTTGAATTAAATGCGTAGCGGATCGAATGTCGGTGTGAATCTCAGGAATGATGTTAATCGCAAGGACAGCAATAGAAAGGATAATAATTGCAGAAATCCTAATTTTGCTTGCTTTAATGAATGTTTTGTTTGCTCCAATAATGAATGCTAAGGCAATGGCAATTGATATTAATAGGAATTTCATTTTCTATATTTAATTAAAGTTAAGCTATTATATGAATCTTTAGCTGTGTAAGAAATTTCATCGATTACTGATTTCACGATAGTGATGCCCAAGCCATTTCTCATGTAGTTGGAGTAATAATCCTCCAGACTTGGAGATTGATATTCTAAGATATTAAAATTCTCACCATTATCAAGAATTTCGATTTTGATTGAGTTATCTATGAATTGTATTTTTACTTCAATTAAATTTCGAGGGTTTAGTTTGTAAGCATATTTTATTAAGTTAGAGCATACCTCATCTACCGCAAGCGATACCTGCGTCGCAAATTCTTTATCATCTGAATTTGAGAAAGCGTAATTATACACGAAATCTCGAATTTCAGCGAGATTCCTTAAATCGCTATTGGTTACTAATATATTTTCTTTGGGACTGCTCTGCATTTTACTTATTAGTTTGCGTAGTTGTTATTAATTGCTTTTTTACTCTTCAAATTTTAATATCATAGATTGCTGATCTTTTCCAATATCGAACAATAGAGGGAAGCCAAGCAAATCGAAAATAGTGTAAACATTTTCTTGCATTTGGCACATTTTAATGTCTCCGCCCTGCTCTCGGCATTCTTCGATGAAACCCATAAACACACCCAAACCGGCACTACTAATATAGCTCAATTCGGAGAAATTTACGAGTATTTTAAAGAAGCCGGACTTCGTCAATTCTTCGAGTTTTTCCTCAAGTATTGGCGCAGTGTGTGCATCAAGATAGCCATTCACATAAACAATTGATATGCCGTCTATTTGTTCATTCTTTAATTGTTCAATATTTACAGTGAAATTATTATTATTATTTATCATAATCTATTTATATTTAATTGCGAAAATTGTAATATCATCTATTTGACTTGTCCCTTCTGAGAATGCAGACAGGTTGCCATTAATAATATTGATTATCTCTTTGCTTTCAGTAAATACGCTATTTTCAATGCTATGTTTCAAATTCTCGATTCCGTATTCCTCTGCTTTGCTATTTCTTATTTCATTTACACCATCGGTAAATAGGACGCAAGTTTCACCTTCTTGTAATTGATAGTGGTGAGCTTCGATGAATGTGTCGAATGTCTTTGCATTTGCCAAGCCCACAGCTATTCCTTTTGGTTTAATGGATGTTACGGAGTTAGCATTCTTGAAAATAGCAGGCATGTGCCCAGCTCTGCAAGTGGTGATGCTGCCCTCGTTATTATTGATTTCTAAAGTGCTAAGGGTAATATATATTTTCTTATCCATCTTTCCGTATAGGATATTATTCGCTTTTTTTAGTAATTCTTCGCCAGAACAGCTTTCTTTTGCTGATGATAGTATCACGCCTTTCAGCTGTGCCATATAGAAAGCTGCGCTTATTCCCTTACCAGATACATCTCCTATTAAGAAGCAATAATTGCCATTTTTTAGCTGAACGTAATCATAATAATCACCTCCAACGATTTCAGCAGATTTAGAAAATGTAGCTAAGGAATAATTGGGAATATCTGGAAGAGATTCCGGGAGCAACTTGCCCTGCATCTCTCTTGCTAATGATAATTCCTGTTTGTATTTTTCTTTCTCTATAGATGCCTCTACGAGCTTTGCATTTCCGATTGAAATGCTGATATTATCACGCAAGGCAGTCAAGATTTTAATCGCCTCATTATTGAAAATATATTCTTCATCGCTTAGGAGTATCAAGTTCCCAATCTTTTCTTGTTTCAAAAATAGAGGCACGATAATGATAGACTTGGCGAAATGGAATATCGCGCTGAGATTTACTTCGCTATGCTTTCTTAAATCTTTTACCAAAACAATATCATTTAGCCCAAGGATATAATCGTTGAAAATTGAATTTTTATGCAAATTCATGATAATATCGTTTTTTATTCCAATCGAGAATACCTTATCCACTTTATTTTTGTCGATTAGCTCTATCCACGAATACTTTGCGTTAGTGCTATTGAGCGCAACTTGGTTTATTGTCTTGAGCAATACTTCTAAATCTATGGTATTTGCGATAACGTTATTCAAATAACTAAGCGATTGGAATTCATAGTTCTTGCGCTCTACTATTTCGCTTGTCGGAAGAGTTATCAAAGTAGTAAAAATTACTTTAATATACATCACAATAATAATGTATAGAGGGAATGCTACAAATTCCGATGAAATATTTAGAAAATATTCTAAAGTGGATTTAATATGCCCATGCGAACCAGTAATGGAATCATAAACCGATACACTTAAGCCCAATATCAATACGCTATACAGAAGGATCTTTAATAATTCGCGTCGGGATAATTGAGCAATCGAAATTTTATTATTACAAGAGACAAATACAAAAAAAGCAGTCGCCATATATAATATTGTGTACAGATTAACTATCCAAGCAGAGTTGTTGATTTTGCTCCACAGACCGGTTATTATTATAGCAAAAAAGAATCCAGCAAGTATTTTGTTGAGTGTTTTAGTGTATTTATTTTGATGAAAATTAGAAAATCGATTGTAAATGAAGAATAATAATATAGCAAAAGCTAATATTACTGATGCGAAAACGTCGTTTAATAATAATTGGAACAGGCTCTTTTGCAGTAGATATTCGGAAATTACCGATGGGCGGAAGTATTCGATTACTAAAATGCCCAAGAGAAAGGCAGTGATTGCCCTCGATGCTCTTAAGAAGTATTCAAAGAATGACACATCATTATATGCGTGCTTATTCCTATAAAATAGGTTGATTAAGCCGGCAATTATTGGCAGGACTGTCAAGAGCTTCCAAAAGTAAATGTTGTTGCTCTCTAAATTAGATGAAATAAAAAGAAATACATCTCCGCTCAATCTTATGAGTAATAAGATAAAGAGCACAGATGAGATCAACTTCTTGTTTATTCCTGCTAAAAATTGCAATGATGTAGCCGTTGAAAAATTGTAAAATACGATTGAAAAATAAAAAAACAAAATTAATCATTAATTTGCTTTTATTCAAATAAAATCTCGATAATCGAAATCTTGATTATAAATAATTATTATTAACAATAATATAAATACTAAACAATAATTTAAAGCGAAATAAATATGCAAGCAATATTGAACGTAGAACAAGTAAGGCAGACAGATAATAACGCCATCGAAAACCTTGGGATACCAGAGGCTGTTCTGATGGAAAATGCCGCCATAGCAAGTATGGATGCGATTATCCAATATTCGGAAATCCAAGCAAGAGATGTATTGATTCTTTGCGGTGCGGGGAATAATGGGGGAGATGGATTCGCCCTCGCCAGATTGCTGCTCGATTATTATGATGTCGATGTATTATTCATTGGCTCCGTTGACAAAATGAGTAAATCTTCTCGCACTAATTATGAAGTGTATAGAAAGCTCGGAGGCAAAATATTCGTTGAGGAGGATAGCGTTCAGGTGGATAGCAAGTTTATTGATTTCCATAAATATGATGTAATCGTTGATGCGATGATAGGTGTAGGCTTTAGCGGGGAATTGCGACAGAATGTCAAGCAGATACTTAGAAAGATTAACGAAACCAAAGCCCAGAAATTCTCAATAGACGTGCCAACGGGATTAAATTCTGATACTGGCGAATATGATGAAGATAGTTTTCGAGCAGATTGGACTATCGCGATGTTTGCCCCGAAGTTAGGCGTTTATTTAACTGCTTCAGATGTTTGTGGCGAGATAATTGTTTCATCTCTTGGTTTACCAAAGAGCTATCCTAATGATTTCGCTGATATTTTTGCCCTGAATGAAGTTGATATTCCGCTACTTCTTCCAAAACGCGATAGACAAAGCAGCAAGTTCGATTATGGTAAGGTAGGGATTGTCGCCGGTTCAAATAGATATTCAGGTGCTGCGGCACTGACTTCCAATGCCTGCATAAAGTCGGGCGCAGGCTTGGTTTATCTTTTCTCTTCTGTCAAGCATTCCGCATTGCTCCCCGAAGTTATTTTTGAGCAACTTTCAAATAATAATAAAGTCAATGAAAATGGCTATATCGATGCTTATAATTATGATGTTTTATTGGAGCGGTTATCGGCGATGGATTCAATTATTATTGGTCCCGGATTGGGGAATAATCCAGATACGCTTTCCTTAGTCGAGAATTTGATTAAAGCCTTGCCCACAAATATTCCCGTATTGATTGATGCCGATGCAATTGCCATAGGAAAAAAAGTAGCTTTGAGGAAGAATATTATCCTTACTCCGCATATCGGAGAATTTGCGTCTTTAATTGGCGTTCCGCGACAGGATATTAATCCATTTTTTGATTGCAAACGCACAGCCAAAGAACTGAATTGTAATATTTTATTGAAGGGAAATCCGAGCATTATCTCTAATGGTGAGAGGACTTACATTAATACTACGGGAAATCCCGGAATGGCTACTGCAGGAAGCGGAGATGTGCTGTCGGGAATAATCGGCGGATTATTGGGGCAGGGTGTCGAGCCATTAGAAGCAGCTGCACTTGGAGCGTATCTTCATGGTAGTTCAGGGGATAGCTTTTTGATTGATGGGAATCAATTTTCTCTCTCGGCAAGCAATTTAATTGAAGGCTTAGAAAATTTAATTTTCTGATTATAATATTAATCAAAATATACGTCTACCATATTCTATTGTTTTTATTAATAATACACTCGGATAAATAATGTCAATTGAAATAAAGAAAAATGTATATTGGGTAGGAAAGATAGATTGGGATTTAAGAAGATTCCACGGCGAAGAGCTTTCTACAAATAATGGCTCTACTTACAATTCCTACTTAATCAAAGACGAAAAGAACGTATTAATAGATACAGTATATACTCCATTTGCAGAAGAATTTATTGAAAATCTGCAAAAACTCATTCCGCTTGAGGAGATAGACTATATCGTTATTAATCACGCAGAACCAGATCATAGCGGTGCATTGCCATATTTAATGGCTAAGATCCCAAATGCTAAGATATTTTGCTCGCCAAACGGAGTGAAATCCATAAAGGGATATTATCATAAAGATTGGGATATTACTCCAATGAAAACCGGCGATAGATTAAATATCGGAAGCAAAGAATTGATCTTCATCGAAAATCAATTCGTTCATTGGCCAGATTCAGCAATGTGCTATCTAACGGAGGATAAAATCTTATTCTCTCAAGATGCTTTCGGACAACACTACGCGAATAAAGGAATGTTCAATAGCTCTTGCGACCCTTGCGTCCTACAATTTGAGTTGTTGAAATATTACGCAAATATCGTAGCTCCTTACTCAAAGAGAGTTATCAAAAAGATTCAGGAATTGAAAACTCTTAATTTAGATATAGATGTAATTTGCCCTTCTCATGGCGTAATGTGGGATGAAAACCCTCAGCAAGTTGTTGATTTATATGCTCAGTGGTGCGATTCTTATGCAGAAGATCAAGTTTGTATCGTTTATGATACAATGTATCAAAGCACAAGAAAAATGGCAGAAGCTATCGCAAGCGGATATAGCAAGGTAGCTCCGAAAACAGTCGTAAAGCTATTTAATGCAGGCACAGCAGATAAAAGCGATATTATTACGGAGATTTTCCGTTCTAAGTTGATTGTAGCAGGCTCTCCAACTGTAAATAATGGAATTTCCACTTCAATGGCTGGGCTATTAGATGAATTAATCGCATTTGCGATGACTGGCAAAAAAGCAACAGCATTCGGTAGCTATGGTTGGAACCCAGTGGGATTAAAGATCATAAATTCAAAACTAAAAGATGCTGGCTTCGAGGTTATAGCTGATGGCTTACTAACTAATTGGAACCCAGACGAAGAGGCGCTTGAAGCATGCCAAGATTACGGCAAAAAGCTCGCTGAATCGATGAAATTGTAGATTTCTTAGTATGATTTAATCCATTATACTTAGTAGCAAACTAAATATTCTAATTTAAAATAAAAGAAGCTGTCCAAATGGACAGCTTCTTTTTTATATCACGTTGTTATTACTTTCACGTTGTTATTACGATTAAAACAGTTCTTCCTGATTGTCATCAATGATTGTTGATTCATCTGAATCATCGCCTTCGAGTTCATCATCTTCTTCGCGTGTAACGGTAGTAATATCTGCTATCGAATCACCATCGCCCAAGCGAATCAATTTGACGCCCTGAGTATTTCTGCCGATTGTTCGTATATCAGAAATATTTTGGCGGATAAGGATACCATTTACTGTAATTACTACTAAATCTTCTGTATCCAGAGCTGAGAGCAATCCAACGACCTTTCCTGTTTTATCAGTTACATTCATTGAGATCACGCCTTTTCCGCCACGCTTAGTAAGTCTAAATTCCTCGAAACGAGTACGTTTGCCCATACCCTTTTCGCCGACTACTAAGACTTGCGAATCTTGGCGTTTAATTGCGATCATTCCGATTACTTTATCATCACCAGAAAGGTTAATACCTCTAACGCCGGCAGCTGTTCTACCCATTGGTCTAACGTCGCTTTCGCGGAATCTGCATGCCTGTCCGTTGCGAGTTCCGATGATTAAATCGCAAGTGCCATCAGTAACTCTTGCCGTAATCAATTTATCATCTTCGTGCAAGTTAATAGCGATAATACCATTTACTCGAGTATTCTCGAAGTTAGTGATATCCATTTTTTTGATAGTTCCTTGCTCTGTACATAAAACAATATAGCTATCATTAGTAAATTCTTTTACTGGCAAATATGTATTAATTACTTCATCATTTTGCTTCGCTATTACGTTTGCGATTGATCTACCTTTGGCATTTCTGCTGCCTTCTGGTAAGTCATAAACTTTTATCTTATAGCATCTGCCTTTATCTGTGAAGAACAATAGGAAGTGGTGAGTAGATGCTTGGAACACGTGTTCTACGAAATCATCGTCATTCGTTCCGGCACCGCTTAATCCTCTGCCTCCTTTATTCTGCCTGCGATAGTTTGAGACTGGAGTTCTCTTGATATTACCGCGATGAGTAATCGTAACGATTACTTCTTCATCAGCAATAAGATCTTCCACTCTAAACTCAGAGTGATCTCTAACTATTTCCGTGCGGCGTTTATCAGAGTATTTCCTGCTAATTTCTTCTAATTCTTCAGCAATAATTGACATTTGTAAATCTTTGCTTGCTAATATTGCTTTTAATCTCTCGATTGTTTCGAGCAATTCTCTATATTCTTTTTCAATTTTCTCTCTCTCGAGTCCAGTTAATCTCTGGAGTCTCATTTCTAAGATAGCTTTTGTTTGAGCTTCAGATAAGCCAAAGCGAGCTATCAATCTCTCGGTAGCCATTTTTGCATCGCGAGATTTTTTGATAATATCAATTACTTCATCAATATTATCAAGGGCAATGATAAAACCTTCGAGGATATGAGCGCGTTTTTCAGCTGTATCTAATTCAAACTTAGTTCTGCGGACTACTACGACATTCCTATGCTCGATAAAGTATTGCATCATTTCTTTCAATGTGCATACTTTTGGTCTGCCATTTACAAGGGCTAACATAATCGCGCCAAAAGTAACCTGCATTTGAGTATGTTTATATAGGTTATTTAGCACAACAGATGCCATAGCATCTCTTTTAATCTCGATGACTACGCGAACTCCATCTCTATCAGATTCATCTCTAATATCAGAAATGCCTTCAAGTGTCTTTTGGCGAACTAAGTCTGCAACTCTTTCGACGAGCGATGCTTTGTTTACTTGATAAGGCAATTCAGAAACAATAATTGTCTGCTTGCCTCTCTTATCCTCTTCAATATAAGTCTTAGCACGTAATATTATCTTTCCCCTACCAGTTAAAAAGGCATTACGTACTTCGTTATAGCCATAAATAATACCACCAGTTGGGAAATCTGGAGCAGGGACGTATTGCATGAGTTCTTCGCCCGTTAGCTCGGGATTTTCAATCAATGCTTTTAGACCGCTGATTACTTCTCCCAAGTTATGAGGAGGAATATTAGTAGCCATACCTACCGCAATACCGCTTGATCCATTAACCAACAAATTAGGCAATGCTGAAGGCAGAACCGTTGGCTCTTTAAGAGTCTCATCGAAGTTTGAACGGAAATCAATTGTATCTTTTTCGAGATCTTTGAGCATTTCTGTTGCTACCCAGCTCATACGAGATTCCGTATAACGCATAGCCGCAGCAGAATCGCCATCCATAGAACCGTAGTTACCTTGACCATCTACTAATGGGTAGCGCAAGTTCCATGGCTGAGCCATTCTAACCATTGCTTCATATACAGAGAAATCGCCGTGCGGGTGATACTTACCTAATACTTCACCGACAAGACGAGCCGATTTCTTATATGCTTTATTTGGAGCCAAACCAAGATCATCCATAGCAAAGAGGATTCTTCTATGAACTGGCTTCATTCCATCGCGGACATCGGGCAAAGCTCTGGATACAATAACGGACATTGAGTAATCGAGATAAGAGCTTTTTATTTCATCTTCGAGTAATGTCGGGACAATTTGTTCGCTTATTAATGACATATTTTATGTTTTTAGGATAACCTTATTTTTCTGAAAAAAATGAGTTAATAGACTACAAAAATACGATTTTTTCGGCACATAAACTAATTTTAAAAAAAACGAACTTTTATATCATTTTCAGTTGCATTATCAGTTACAATATTGGTAGAAATAAGGCATCAATAAAGAAAAATAAAAGAAATATAATACAATGCAATAAATTACAATATGTAACAATAAGAACGTTTATACGTATATATTTTTATAACATTATTCACAAATTTAAAGGTAGTTTAGATAATGCGTAAATTCATTTATGTATTGATTGCTATGATAGCAATACCTCTCGCAATGAGTTGCGAGAGAAACACAATTCTCCCGGAAAATGAATATCCAGCGGAGATAGTTGCTTTTGTCCAAACACATTTTTCTGGAGCGAATATCGTTAAGTTAGTTCGCGAAAGAGACGGAGCCGAAGTAAAATATGAAGTTCGTCTTAGCTCAGGCGTAAAACTTGAGTTTAACTCTGACAAGAGAGTAATCGAGATAGAATCATATACAAAGCTTCCGGATAGTGTTATTCCAGCTAAAATTTTGGATTATGTCCAGAAAAACTATCCTAATGCATTTATTGTTAGTTGGGAATTAGAACGCAATAAGCAGAGTGTAAAATTAAATTCTGGTATCGAATTGGAATTTGATTTAGCTGGCAATTTCTTGAGAATTGATGGATAATCATTTTGGTTCGATTTTATAGAAACCAAAAATATCAAATAAGAATTAGAAAACATTTACTAACTGTTTAAACTATATAGCCTCCAAATTCGTTTGGAGGCTATATGTTTTTATAGACAACACTTGCGCAAATTGCCATTAATTCGCAAAACATTATGGAAAATATAAATTATACAGGAATCGCTATTGGATTAGCGTCTTTTTTAATTATCGGATTATTCCATCCATTAGTAATAAAAGCTGAGTATTACCTCGGGACAAAGAGCTGGTGGATTTTTCTGTTCGCTGGGATAATCTTTTTCATTTCATCTCTATTGATGACCGATTTAATCGTATCGATTCTCTTGGGTATCCTCGCATTCTCTTCGTTTTGGAGCATCCTCGAGATATTTGAGCAAAGTAAGCGAGTAGAGAAGGGGTGGTTCCCAGCTAATCCAAAGAAAAAAATTGAAAAGAATAAGGTTAAGGAATAGACATATAGCTATTTCTTTTATCTTTATATCAAATTAATTTTTCTTTTCGGATTAAAAGCATTAATTTTGTATACTTTTAAAGAATGATTTATTCACATTATAATTGAAAGATTATGAACTATCTAACAAACGACAAATTAGTGATTTCCGGAGCAGCCGGAATGATTGGCTCTAACATGGTGCAAACTGCCGCAATGATGCGTCTTACACCGAATGTTTGCCTTTATGATCCTTTTGCACTCGGTTTAGAGGGCGTAGCTGAAGAAATTCGCCACTGCGGTTTCGAAGGGCTAAACATCACATTTACTACTGACATTAAAGAAGCTTTTACAGGAGCTAAATACATCGTTTCTTCTGGTGGAGCACCTCGTAAAGATGGTATGACTCGCGAAGATTTATTAAAAGGCAACTGCGAAATCGCTGAGCAATTAGGTAAAGACATTAAAGCATACTGCCCAGACGTAAATCACGTTGTAGTAATCTTTAATCCAGCTGATATTACTGGATTAGTAGCATTATTGCACAGTGGCTTAAAGCCATCACAAGTTACTACACTTGCAGCTTTGGATAGCACTCGCTTACAAAGCGAATTAGCTAAGCATTTCGGCATCGAGCAAAGCAAAGTAACTAATACTCGCACTTTCGGCGGACACGGCGAGCAAATGGCTGTATTCGCTTCTACTGCAAAGATCGACGGCACTCCATTAACTGATCTTATCGGCACTGATAAATTAACTAACGATGCTTGGGCAGAACTAAAGCAACGCGTTATTAAGGGTGGAGCAAATATCATTAAATTGCGCGGACGCTCTTCATTCCAAAGCCCAGCATACGTATCAATCGAAATGATCCGTGCTGCTATGGGTGGCGATTCATTCCGCTGGCCTTCTGGTTGCTATGTAAATAATGGTGAATTTAATCACATTATGATGGCAATGGAAACTACATTAGATAAAAATGGCGTTAATTACGGTGAATTAAAAGGCACTGACGCTGAAATGGCTGAATTAAGAGCAAGCTACAAGCACTTAACTGCTATGGTTGATGAAGTTATCAGCTTGGGAATTTTGCCAACACGCGATAAATGGAATACAATTAATGCTAATATTAAATAAGTAAAGCAAATATTAATTTTATATGCATATTTAGCTACTTCCTTCGTGGGAGTAGCTAATTTTTTTTATACAACAAACTATATTATAAGACATATACAAATTTATAGGTATTTAATTTCATAAATAATAAAATAATTTTCTAAAATATTTGGAAAAAAAAAAAAATCCGTATGTTTGTAGCACAATAATTATTTTTATAAATAATATTAAGGTTTAAAGTTATGAAGTTTAACACATTGTTCTTTTTTGCAATTATTACTTTCATATCGATTGGATGTTCTAAGAATAATCAAATACCTTCAAGCGTCGATGGAAAAGATTTGGTTATGATGAAAGCGTCAAAAGTATTAGTTGCTGATAAAAAATGGAATCACGATTTGTGCCCCAATTATGGTGGTAACTGTACAGGTCCAGTGTACATTGATTCTTCCAAAACAAAGCTAATGGAAAAATTGATACTTGCAATTAATAATAATTCAGTACCTCAATTCTTTAGTGAGCCAAACGGTGATTATTACAATTTGATTTCGTTAGAAAATAACAAATTGGAAGATTTGAGAAATGGAACTATTACCGCAAGAGTAGTTATTTTAGGTAATAATACTTATCTCACTTATTTTATACAATCAAAGGATACTAATCAAGGGGCAAATTGGTAATTGTATTTCCTAGTTCTATGATATAAGTAGAACTAGGAAATTTTAATCACATCCAAAGTATTATGCTATTTAGTGTTATAAAGTGATCATGATGCTGATATTAATAATTTCTCTTGTATTCTTAATTGCATGTAATCCGGAGCGGGAAATACAAACAGTTGAATTTGAGAAAAAAAGAACTATTAGTATTCCACTAATGGAGAGCACTGCGAATAAGGCATATATGTTTTCTTTTTATGCTTATGATAAAGAACAAGAGAAAGAATTTATTATTCATTTATACATGCCTGAATTTGTCATATATATATATGACTTAACAACTTCTCAGCTATATAAGAAAATAAAAACACCTGCCCCATTAGTTCCATTTAATTTATATTATCTGAATAGAGATTCTATATTCTTGAGCGATTATAATTACAATCGATTAGCATTAATTGACGAAAATGGCACTCTCAAAAATGCTTGGTTTACAAAAGCAAGTGATTCATTGGATGTATGGTTATCTGGAATATCTTCTCTGCCTATGTATGTCAGCAATAATAAATTAATATCTTTGGGTGGCGTATCTACTGGGCTTAATATATCTAATGGCTACTATAAGAGTTCACCTGCAATATTTGAATTTTCTCTAAAAGGCTCAAATTATAATTTAGTATCAAATTCTTCGATTCCATATTCAAATACATTTAAAACGGATACAGTCTGGTATGAAGATAATACTTCATTTGCCGTTAGAAAAGGGAAAATCTATGTCAGCTTTGGCGTAGAGCATCAAGTTTATTGCTATGACGAGAATCATAATGTAAGTATAATTCCAGCCAAAAGTAAGTATTTAGGCAAGTTCCTACCATTTGATAGAAATCGAGCATTAAATATTTCCTATATTGATTCAATGTTTAGAATTATGCCTTATTATGAAGGAATTGTATATGACCAATTCCGCGATATTTTTTTTAGAAAAGCAGTTCATCAAATACCAATAAGCAATGATGGACAAAGTATTAACAACATAGAAGACAAACCTTTTTCAATGATTTGTTTCGATGGGAATATGAAACCAATTTCCGAGTTTTTTATCTCGGCGAATAAATATACCAGACATTATACTTTCCCTTGTAAAGAAGGAATGATGTTTAAGCAGATTAGCAATGCAACAGATTCCATTAAATATGATATTTATTCCTGCAAAGTAAAATACAACCATTAATTATGATAAAAATATTATTGATTTCGCTAATCCTTTCTGGAAGCGTAAATCATGAAATTCAGAGTAAATTATTCCAAAAATATCTAAATGATTTCCACAAAGCAAAAATTGAAAAAGCCGAGGTAAAATACTATATTATCCGCCAAAATAACTGCTATAAATGTCATGTTGAAAATTTAAATCTCGCCAAGAGAATTATAAAAGATAAGAATGTGAAAATAATTTACGTTTATAATGGAAGAATCAATAAAGAAGCAGAATTTATTAGGAAATCTCGAAAAGTATTACTTGATTCGACAGAAGCCTTTTTAAAAATAAATATTAATCCATTCTCAGATTGTGTTATTAGAACCACTAATGGAAAAATTTCTAAAATAACCCAAATTAATAACGAAAAGATTATTCCTTGTGAAATAATATTAGGTAAACCACAAGAAGCTACTCCCCAAGGGGAGTAGCTTCTTGTATATTGTGGTCAGGGAGGGAGTTGAACCCCCGACACATGGATTTTCAGTCCATTGCTC
>CAZGXC010000018.1:0-14939 GCA_964529535.1 uncultured Hyphomicrobiales bacterium
TTCTAAAGCATTTCTTGGCGAAATCTAATTATTAATATTATTTTTGTAGCTATTTAATTAAAATGATTGGCAAGGGAAGAAATGCGAGTGAATAAAGATAATATTTACCTCTTGTCTCCAGCTTTATTTGCTAAATATACCACTAATAATAAATATAAAGCTCCGAGGCACATCAGGTATTTGGAAAAGAAAATACTACCGCTACTGATTCGCGGGAATGCGCGAATTATTATCAATATGCCGCCGAGGCACGGCAAAAGCGAATATTTATCGAAGTATTTGCCAACTTGGCACTTGCTGAACTTCCCAGAAAAACGAATAATTATTACTTCATATTCTGCTGATTTAGCTAAGCATTGGAGCAGGCAAATCAAAGATTTAATCAAAATCTACGGGAAAAAAGCGAGAGGTATTAAGCTCAATCCCGCAAATGCTGCCGTAGCAGGATTTACGCTTAAAGATCACACGGGCGGAGTCCAAGCCGTCGGAATAAATGGTGCGCTTACCGGAAAGGGCGCCGATTTGATTATCCTCGATGATCCTGTGAAAAATGACAGAGAAGCAAATAGCAGCAAAATGAGAGAAAAACTATGGGAATGGTATAAAGCAACGCTTTATACGAGGTTGGAGCCGGGCGGAAGCATAATACTGATTATGACGCGTTGGCACGAAGACGATCTCTGCGGAAGGATAATGAAACAAAAAGAGAATGAATGCGAAAATAATGATAATGATAATAACAATAATGAGGATAGCGATAACGGCGATAATACAAATCAATGGGAAATAATAATTTTGCCGGCTATTGCCAACGCGAGATGTCCGCTCGGCAGGAAGAAAGGAGAAGCCCTCTGGGCTGAACGCTTCAATATAAAGAAACTAAAGGAGCTGCGGCGCACTCTCGGAGAATATTGGTTTGATTCACTGTATCAGCAAAGTCCGTATCCACTTGCGGGAGGAATTTTCAAGGTGCAGGAATTTAAATATTTCAAATTCAATGGCAAAGATATTGAGGTACATAATTCAATAATTCCCCACAAGGATTTGAATATCTTTATTGCTGTCGATTTAGCTGCTTCCACCAAGGAAAGCGCAGATTATACTGTCCTAATGGCATTTGCCGTAGATTCAACGCAAAACATTTATATCTTGGATATTCTGAGATCGCATTTCGATACTCTCAATCACTTAGATATAATAAGGGATTTATTTCATCAATGGCAACCATTGGTGGTCGGAATAGAGAGCGTGCAATATCAAAG
Source organism: uncultured Hyphomicrobiales bacterium (assembly GCA_964529535.1). Lineage (GTDB taxonomy): Bacteria > Bacteroidota > Ignavibacteria > Kapaibacteriales > UBA2268 > CALLXS01. Next base: position 1,263 of record CAZGXC010000018.1, read on the forward strand.
TGCCATTGTTCGCGCAGCCGCCGCAGACGGCATACCCGTGAAGGCACTGAAACCAAACAAGGATAAAATCTCCAGAGCTTTGCCCATGCAGGCGAAGCTACAATCGGGCTTGGTATTTCTGCCGCAATATGCCCATTGGAGCGAAGATTTTAAAAGCGAACTCGCCGCATTTCCGAATGGGAAGCACGACGACCAAGTCGATTGCTTTGCGTATATCAACGAGATGATAAGCCCACTCAGCAAGGAGTTTATCCCAACGGGCAGAAAAAGAATATAACGTTATAATAATAAATAATGATAATAAACAAGAAGAATCGAAGGGAAAACAATGGAAAAAATAATTAAAAAACTAATAGATATTCTTAAAAACAAAACTCTTAAAGATACATCGATATTGGAGGACTTGGAGATAAATGATGCCGCAAAACTCTTGGCAATGCTAAATAAACTACAAAGCGAATTGATTGATAATTCCGATGAAGCGCAAATGAGCAATCCATTGATAAAGGAAATATATTCAAACCAAGAGGCGATTTCAAAGATCGAAGAATTAATGATAATAATTGAAAATGAAAAGGAATAATGCTGACATACAAAAGACGGCTGGAAGCAGTATCAACTTGCTGAGATATCAAGAGGCAAAGGCATCTTGTCTTCGATTTTTAGTGATACAGATAGCAGAGAAGAATAATATTAAGTATTTTTTGTAAATTTCCTATATTTCCCTTATTTTTACATACCGTTTTATTTACTAATTGTTTAATTACCAGATAATTAATTTAAATTATGCTTAACAGAACCATTCTTGTTTTCGCTACTCTCGCATTATTATTTGCTAACTCCATTGAATCCTCTGCGCAGGCACAGACAGCTGCGGTTTCTGGTATAGTTACTGAAAAGATTTCAGGGGAGAATATTATTGGTGTGCCAGTAGCCTTATATAAAGATACTACGGGGAAGGCTCTCCGCGGTGCGATAACTAATAAATTTGGATTTTATTCGATTCCCAAAGTCCCGAAGGGCGAGTATTTCCTTGTCGTTTCTGGAATTGGGTATTCTACATATACAGAAAAAATTAATATTGACGGAGATTTATCTCTGAATATTAAATTAGAAATGCATGCTTATTTAGCTGATGAAGTAGTTGTAACTGCCGACAGGATGAAAGATCCGGTAAATCGAATTTCTACCATTGAAGTGAAGCCCGATTTCATCATGAAGATGCCGTCGCTTGGCGGGGAAGTAGATGTGTTTAGAACATTACAACTATTGCCGGGCGTAAAACAATCTAATGAGCTTTCCAGTGGTTTATATGTGCGTGGTGGCTCGCCAGACCAAAACTTAATATTGCTTGATGGAGTAATCGTTTATAATCCATCGCACTTGGGTGGATTTTTAAGTTCATTTAATTCAGATGCTCTTCGTGATGTTCGCTTAATTAAGGGTGGCTTCCCAGCTGAATACGGCGGCAGACTCTCCAGCGTTGTGGATATGACGATGAAAGAAGGCAATAAGGGTAAATTCTCAGGAAGTGGCGGAGTTAGCTTAATTAGCTCAAGGCTTACGCTCGAGGGACCTATTAACGAGAACTCTACATTTATGATCTCCGGCAGAAGAATGTATTTGGATATTTTGATGTGGCTCGGTGGGAAAGTAACGGGGGCGTATAATACTAACCAGACGCCAAATTATTATTTCTATGACTTAAATGCTAAGGTTAATTATAAGTTATCAGATAATGATAGGTTGTTTGTAAGTGGATATTTCTGCCGCGACGTCCTCGATTCTCCAAAAGAACAAAGGTCAAATTTTAGTATTTTCTGGGGAAATCAAACAGCAAATTTGCGTTGGATGCATATTGTTTCGCCTACATTTTTTACAAATACTTCGTTAATATACACTAATTATAATTTCAATATTGGGCTTAGCGATACAGCCGCTAAGAACAGCAAATGGGGTTCAGAATCTAAAATTGAAGATGTTATGCTTCGCTTCGAGGGACAATATTTCCCGAATGAAGATCATATCATAAAAATGGGATCTGAATTGACTTACCATTCCTTTAATTCTGGTATTAATACTAACTTGAATATTCCTATTCCTATGAATAGCGATTCAAAGTCCGCTATAGATCTCTCGATTTTCGCTCAAGATGAATGGAAAATTACTGACCTGCTTAGAACTAATCTCGGCTTGCGCGGATATTATTTTTCCGGAGGTAATTACTTTAATCTAGAGCCACGCATGTCGGCATCTTATACGCTCGCGGAAAATTCTTCATTAACGGCATCGGTGGCAATGGCTCATCAATTCCTTCACATGATTGTGCGAAATGATATTGCTTTGCCTACGGATCTTTGGTATCCTTCGACAGGGAACGTGAAGCCGCAGAAGAGCTGGCAAACTATCCTCGGTTATGAGCATATTTTCAAAGAGGGAGAATATCTTCTATCAGTAGAAGCCTATTATAAATCATTGAGTAACTTATTGGAATATAAAGAGAATATTGATTTCTCTTTAGGCGTGCCATTAGAATCTCACTTTACTACTGGAACTGGCTATGCCTTCGGAATGGAATTTTTCCTAAATAAAAGAATGGGGAATTTTACTGGTTGGATTGGCTATACTCTTTCCTGGACTAAACGCCAATTCGCCGAGCTAAACTTTGGAGAGGAATTTTACCCTCGATATGATAGACGCCACGATATTTCCATCACTCTAAATTATGAACTTGGGAAGAGATGGGAACTCGGTGCGAGCTGGGTATTCGGCACAGGGCAGGGATTTACTATGCCTACGGGAACATATAGCAAAATAGATCCAGATAATATTAATAGTCCCGAAAATCAATTCGGCTGGATACATAGAGAAAATTATACCTTTACAGAGAAGAACGGCTATCGCTTGCCACCATTCCATAAATTAGATGTAAACTTTATGTATAAATTCACTTGGTTCGGATTACCATTCCAATTATCACTTAATTTATACAATGCGTATAATCGCAGCAATCCATTTATGTGGTTTATCGACTCGGAGTATGAGCAAAAACCGGGCTCAACTATCTACACTTCCAAAAAAGTGGTTAAGCAATTTACTTTATTCCCACTGTTGCCGACATTTGGCATCAGCTTTAAGTTTTAGTATTTTATAGAATATGGAATTAAATTATATTGATATTATTTCTACGAAAAATATAATAAGTAAAATGTCAAAAAAATTAGTCAATATTGCGCTACTCTTATTCTCTCTGATATGCTTTCAATATGCAGGTGCAGCAGAGAAATATGGGACTGTCAATTTGGTGAAAAACCCACATTTCTCCGATAGCTTAAAGCATTATTCTACTCAATATTTGCAATATAACAGCTCTTTGAATCCAGAGGGAACTTACGTAATCACGGATAATCCCAAGAAAAATATGGACAAATATACTGCCCAGAAAGATCACACGCAAGACTCAGCGAAGCTGATGTTCTTCGTAAATTCAGGGATTTATCCGATAGATAGTGGCTATATCCTCTCGCAAACAGTGAGCGGATTGAGAAAGGGCGAGAAATACAGATTGGGATTTTGGGCTTCGCCAAATTCTGAGAAAAACCTTGCAATTTTTAAGTTTGTAATAAATAGCCAAGTCCTTGTGGATAGCTTAATAATTAAATATGCTGGAGCAGGAATTTGGCGAGATTACGAAATGTTCGTGGATTCATTGCGCAGCGATACTTTGAGTTTTACCATTTATACTTTATCCAAAGCTCGAGTTGGCAATGATTTAGGTTTAGATGATTTCTCCCTAACTAAATTATGCGATGATAGCTTTGATTTCATTGATACGCTCCGAATGTGCAGCGGTAGTGAAGTTTCCTACGATATGAATTTCGGGAGATATTCGCCAAACTATCGCTTTAAATGGGATGCCTCCAGTAGAATAGATACTACAAACCCAAATAAACCTGTTTTCCGCAATAGTAAGTCTCAATTCTTCTTTTTCACGATATTTGATGATATTTATGGGTGCAAATATCGCGACTCTATTTTCGTAGAAGTATTCGATGGTATTCCAGTAAATGCTATTACGGCATCGAATAACGCCGTAATATGCCCTTGCGAACCTGTTATTCTATCACTCCCAACGGGATATTCGTATAAGTGGAGCAATGGAGCCACGACTAACGCCATCAGCGTCAATCAGCCAGGAAAATATTCAGTTATTATCTCTACAAGCAATAATTGCCAAAAGTCTTTAGAAATCAACGTAAGCAGCTTTAGTCCGATTATTAAAATTAAAATCGATTCGCTTTCTGCGAAAATAGGAGAAGATATTGATATTCCAATAAATTATCAATTTGTGAACTATGATAGCAATTCCTCTTGTAAAAATATTACCCTCGCAGTTCAATTAGAATACAAAAAATCATTAATCCTGCCAAAAGAATTAATGAAATATAGGATATATAGCGATGCCGATATTGAAAGGCTGAAAATCCCTTTGCCAGCAGCAAAACAAGTCGACAATGTGTTTAATTTACAGTGCAAGGCTCTATTTGGCAGTTATGAATGCACAGATATAAAGCTTTCTCCTGCAGATTCGTGTATGCAATATTATTCTTTGGAATTAAAGAAAGGGAAATTATGCATCAGCGATTTGTGCAAAGAGCCTACTATCCGATTAGTAAGCGATGATACTAATTCAGTCCTGCCGAAAGTTCGAATCAAATGTGAAAACGATTTCCTCCGAGTGCAATACTCTCTATCAAATCACACAGACCAGATGAAACAGACGAATCGCCTCACGATATTTGATGCCTTGGGGCGAGAATTAATTTCGCAATCCATCGGCGACACTTCAAAAGATGGGGAAATTCTAATTAACTTCTCTAATTATCCGCGCGGAATTTACTTTTATACTTTCGTTTCGTCTGGGCAAGTGCAAGTCGGCAGATTTTATTTGATTAGCGTTCAGTAATATACTTGTATTATCGAATAGTTTCGCATCTTTATTCGTCTCTTCATATTATTAACAACATTATTGATTTACGATTTATTACGCAAAAAATAAACATTTAATTGAAAGAGGTGAGGCGAGTGCCAGAGAAACGAAAAATACTCTGCATAATTCATAATGTATAATTAAGAGAAATCAACCCCGTCCTTTAAGGTGGAGTTTTCAAAAATATATCATGCATCTTCCTACCTATGCCACTTTAATATATTTAGCATAAATTGTATTTCCAATAATGCAGAATAATTATACTTAAAAGCATTCCCGATTGGAGTCATTTGATAGAAACTTGGGGAGAAAGTAATTCCAGTCTGATGGGCAAAAAAGGGGGTAAGATGTCGCTTTACGAAAAACCCAACAGTTGCGCCAAGCGATTGAGCATATTTATATTTAGTTCCATATACACCGCTTTGGAATCTATAATAATTGTAATTCAAACCATATAGAAATGAGTATTTACTTGAAGTATATGCATGGCACAAAGAGTATGAATAATTAAGTGTCCCACCATATAATGTAAAGAAATCACTTGGTGATAGCTTTGCATTGAATAGAATCGCACGTTTCCAAGAATACACAAATTCTACCCCTGCGCTCACGCCCATCATTCCCATTGTCTTTCTGTTCTCTCCCGTTGATCTGGGAGAATAAAACATAGAAAGAATGGGCGCGCCAAAATGTAAACTGATAGAACGGTAATTCCTCAATCCGAGATCTGCTAATTCATAGCTGTCTGTAACTAATGCTGTATCAATATCTTGAATGTAAGCATTCTTTGGGAACTTATTGTGTCTTCCATTCAAGGTGTTCACCAAGTCATCATAAATCTGTCCAAAGATCAAATATTCATCGAAAATATCTCTTTCATTGATTTTCATTTCTTTTTTTACTGTATCGAGGATTACAGTAAATGGCACGTCGGGCATCTCTTTCTTTGCTGTTATAATTGCGGGAACATCATACAAACTATCATTATATTGGATTTTTGCATGGCGGAAGTCTGAATCAATTTGAATTGCTTGGATGGCATTTTGGTGTGACGACGCACAAGAAGATAGACATAGGAGAATTAAGCCAAATGCCATTAGGATAAGTTTCGTTTTCATTTGTTCCTCATTGAATTATTTTTTAATAATTAGCAAAATCAAAAACTACATCTTCAATAATTAAATAATTGTATTCGCAAAATTACGACAATAATCCAATTTAGCAAAAAAATAATTAAAAATGTAGCAAATCCCATACTCCATAATAAAAAGATGTATAAATATTCGCAAAAATTGGTTATTTTTGTTGTTTTAAATATTATGATTTTTTGAAATAATATATGTTTAATATAAATAGGTAATTAATCTAATGAATCGAAAAATGATGTATCGGATCTTCGGATTCATATCATTCTTGGTTGCGCTTATCACGTACACGCTTACGGTGCAGCCATCAGTCCCATTCTGGGATTGCGGAGAGTTCTCTGCAGCTTCAGTTTGGCAACAGGTTCCGCATCCTCCCGGAGCCCCATTATTCCTAATGTTTGGTAAATTATTCCAAATCATTATCCCCTTCGGTGATATTGGCTGGAGGATAAATATGCTTTCCGTTGTGGTGAGCGCACTTTCCATTCTTTTGCTTTATTTCATTATAGTAAAAGTTATCCTGAACTTCAAGAATCAAAACGAGTTAAGCAATGGTGATTATATTGCTATCTATGGCTCGGCTCTCGTGGGTGCATTAGCATTTACGTTCAGCGATACATTCTGGTTCAACGCTGTGGAATCAGAGGTTTATGCGTTCTCGCAATTATTCGTTACGCTCATTTTATATCTAATGATGCTATGGAACGAAAAAGCCGACGAAATAGGCAATGAAAAATATCTATTAATCATCGCATATTTAATCGGTCTATCAACCGGTGTGCATTTATTAGCAATCTTGACTATCTTCTCGATAGTATTAGTGGTATATTTCAGAAAATACGAATACAGCTTGAAATCATTCTTAATGATGGGTATTTTCGCTGTCGTGTTATTCTTTATAGTATATCCCGGAGTAGTAAAGTGGATTCCTGCTTTGTTAGCTGGGCATTTACCATTCAAGAATGAATTAAGACAATATTTATACTCAAGCAATATTTTCATAGTAGCTACTATTTTGGCTATTATTGGCGTTGGCTTCCTATATTATTATGGGCATAAGAAGAAAAATGATATTATTAAATTATCAACTCTTTCTTTCCTATTAATGCTATTTGGATATACTACTTACACGCAGATCCTTATCCGCTCGAATGCGAATCCTCCAATGAACGAGAATGAACCAAAGAACTTCATGACTCTTACTTCATACTTGGGACGCGAGCAATATGGCGACCAAAGAATGTGGCCACGCAGAACTGATTTCCAAGATGAAACTAAGATGCAGATTTATAACTCTCGCGATGATAATGGTAATTACGTTTATGGCGAATGGTTCCCTCCTGTGATCAAACCGGTAACAGGTCTTGATGGTCAGGAATATGGTTACCCTGATTTCGATGAAATCAATACAGCTGGCGAACTTAGCTATATGTTCAAATATCAAATCAACCACATGTATATCCGCTATTTTATGTGGAATTTCGTGGGACGCTCCAGCGATGTTCGCGATGCGTCTTATGCTTTTGTAGATAATACAGACGCTCAATTATTAAATTATAAATCATCTTACGCAAGTGAGTATCCTGTGCGATTCTTCGCTCTGCCATTATTATTCGGATTGTTCGGATTGTTCTTCCACTTCTGGAAAGATCCAAAAATGGCATTTGCTTGGCTAATTGCATTCCTGTTAATGGGTATCTTAGCGACACTTCAGCAAAATCAACAAGATCCGCAGCCACGCGAAAGAGATTACTTCTATACGGGATCATTCTTCGTGTTCGCGATGTGGATTGGCGTGGGAACTTATGGTATCATTGATTACATTGCCAAGAAGAAGCTCTCTCCTGCTCTCGCTGCGAGTGTAGTAGCTGTATCTTTGCTCCTCGTGCCTATTAATATGGCTTTCGGAGGCTGGAAGACGCACTCTCGCGCTGGTAATTACTTACCATTCGATTATTCATATAACTTACTTCAGAGCGTGGAGAAAGATGCTATCCTATTCACGAATGGAGATAACGACACTTTCCCTGTGTGGTGGCTACAAGACGTCGCAGGAGTGAGAAGAGACGTCAGAATCGTCAATCTCAGCTTGGGTCAGACCCAATGGTATATCCATCAATTAAAGCACAGGCAGCCTTGGGGCACAGAGAAAATCAAGCTAACTATTCCTGATAATCAATTGACTTGCCCAGAGGATTCTCCTGAAGCTATCAGACCGGAAAGAGGTCCAGCTCAACACGTAGTAATCCCTGTAAGCAAAGATATTTTACGCAAATATACTAATAATCAGGACTACATTAACGCCGGAAAAATGGAATTTGATTACGTCGGTTCTCCAGCTGGATCTCAAGAAGGACAGCCACAAAGCTATTCATTCTCTATTTATAACAAACTCGTTAAGGACATAGTAGAGAGTAATAGATTCGAACGTCCAGTTTACTTCTCCTCCACAGCAGGAAACGTTTACGTAGGCTTAAATAGATTCCTCCGCTCCGAGGGTATGGCATTGAAGATTTGCCCAGTCCCACAAGAGTTAATGAAAGAAGGCAGAGCAGATACGAAGATAAACGACGCATGCTTGCTTAATCCAGATAACACGGATAACTATAGCTTAACTCCAAAATATGGATTTAAGTTCCGCAACCTAAACAACAACAAAGTATATTACGACGAAGTTCACAGAGATATGATCGGTTCATACCGTATGTTCTATTTCAATTATGCTATTTATACTCTCGATACAAAGAGAGATAGAGCAAAAGCTATTAAAATATTAGATGCGATGAACAAATATATTTCCGTAGAGCAATTCCCATTGTCATACGAAGAAGAATTACAATTAGCAATGATATACGAAAAAGCTGGAGCAATGAAGCAGGCAAGAGAATCTGCTGAAATGTGTATAAAATCCTGCGAATTTATCCACAACAATCCAAGAATCAGAAACGCGCAAAGACGCTCCAGAATCCCAAGAATGGATGAAGAAATTCTCGGAATCAGAGGCACGTATAAAACAATGGCTGAAGCGTATAGAATACTCGGAAAATACGACCAAGCAAAGAATACTGTAAAAATATTAATCGATAAAGTCCATCAAGCATATAATGATCCAAGTTTAGCGCAATATAGGCATTACTTAGAGCAAAATATTATGGACCTCGGCGGAATATTATTCTATATTGATGATACGAGAATCAAAGAACTCGTAGCCAGAGGCAAGAAAGAAGAAGCTCAGAAATTAGCCCTCGAACTTGCCGCAAAATATGGAAAAAGCCAAGACCCAGTAGAACAGCAACTCTCGATGATGTTCCAGCAAAGAGCTAATAACATCACAGGAGTGCCAGCACTTGCGGACTCAGCAATAAGCGATTCTTCGGCGCCAGTCGTCGATACTAATATGTAATATCAATTCAATTCAGAGATCCACGCCCGAAATTATTCGAAGCATGGATCTCTGAATAATTTATTTCTCCATTATTTAACCTATAAATCCATAATGCCATATCTATCAATAATAATTCCCGCTTATAACGAATCCGAAAGGATTGGAATTTCCATCGAGAAAATCATTGATTACTTATCTCCAAAGCAATATGATTGGGATATTATTGTAGTCGATGACGGCTCCAAAGATGGCACTACGGAGGTATTGGCGAAATTCGGAGACAAAGTCCGAGTAATCATCCAACCGCAAAATTATGGAAAAGGCGCAGCTGTGCGGCGCGGAATGCTCGAATCCACAGCTAAATACCGCATCTTCACCGATGCAGACCTATCCACCCCAATCAAGGAAATAGAAAAAGTATTGCCAATAATCGAAAGCAAAGCAGATATTTGCATAGGCAGCAGGGCTATTGATAGAAGTATGGTAAAGGAACATCAACCATTTTACCGCGAATGGATGGGCAGAGTCTTTAACGGATTCGTCCAGATATTAGTATTCCGCGGCATTAGCGATACTCAATGCGGATTCAAGGGCTTCACGGCAGACGCTGCTGCGAAAGTTTTTGGTAAAGCAAAAATTGCAAGAATAATTGCAACAGCATCTACAACAATAGCAAAAATTGATGGATTTAGCTTCGACGTAGAAGCGCTTTTCCTCGCTCGCAAACTTGGGCTAAAAGTAGAGCAAATCCCCGTCGAATGGTATAATGATGAACGCAGCAAAGTAAGCCCCATCAAAGATTCCTTCAATATGTTCCGCGAGCTATTTAAAATCAGGAAGCTGCATAAGTAAAATTCATTTGCATGGGAAAGATTAAGACAATTCGCAAAAAAGAATCAACAAAGAATGACCCTAATCCTTACCAAACATACCCAATCATGACATCACAAATCTTGCTCAGCACTGCTATTATTGTAATTATGTTCTTGTTGTTCTATATAAGAACTAAGAGATTATTAAATAAGAATTTAGACATCTTAAAAAAAGATAATGATTCCACTTTCTTCTATATTAAGAAGATGGAAAGTAGATTAGCTAAACCGATTGAAGATTTTAATACAAATGGTGAGCAGGTTCATAATCATAAACCCGAAAGAGAAATTACTTATAATAACAAGCAAGTAAAAATACTTAATTCATTTTGTGGTTGCTTCTTTATGCTAAGACCAGAGACTATTAAAGCTATTGGTTATCCTCCGATTGCCGAAGGCACTAATGATGCCGCTTACGAAGATTGGTTCTACACTCGGCAAATTCAAGTTAGAAATTGGAAGGCAGCTGCCTTGATTAAAGGCACAAATCAAGGCTATGATAAATCAATACGAGAAGAAAAAGAAAAGTTAAATAATAATATTTAATATTTCTTAATGCTAAAGGATAGAGAAATATGAGCATTGATAAAGATATTCGCACCACTAAAATATTCATAAGTATTTGCATTGCAATATCTTTGCTTTTATTAGCTGTGGCGTATTTATCTCCTCGAAATATCCACATCAGCGAAGAAATTTACATCAAATCCACTCCCGAGCAAATCATCGAAACTTTAAGAGATCCTGCAAACTTTAGATTATGGAATCCTTGGCAAAGTTTCGATACCTCAATCGTTTATTCCATTGGGAAGGATGCTTCGGGGCAATCATCTAAACTCTATTGGCAAAGCCCGACGCATTCGCTTTCTAAGGGGCATTTATTTTACGAGAAAAAGGACAGCAATAGAATAATAATTGATGCCGACTTAGCCGAGCAAACACAAGGAACTTTTGAATTCACAGCTTACAAACATTCCGAAGATAGCGTTCGCTTGCGCCTTGATTTCACTATTGATTTAGGCTATGACCCCATCAAACGCATTCACGGATTCCTTATCCCCTACTATTTCCGAGGAGATATGAAGAACGCTCTAAAATTATTAAAAGCCACCTACTAATAAAGTAAGTGGCTTTGATTATTACTTCAAAAGACGGCTGGAAGCCATCCTTCCTTGCACGAAAACTATTCAAATTCTATTAGGACTTCCCCTTTGGGGACTCTCTCTCCCTCGCGAACTCTTATCTTTTTAATTTTGCCGGTCATGGACGAGCTAATAGTATTTTTCATTTTCATTGCTTCGAGTATCAGGAGCTTAGTCCCAGTATTGACCATTTCCCCCTCTCGCACATAAATCTTATAGATTGTGCCGGGGATAAATGCCAATACTTTCTTTGGGTCAGGATCTTGGTATTTCTTGCGATTACGAAATTTATCACTCACGATAGTTTCGTATTTAGTATCGTCAATAATAATAAAGTTTTTGTCTTCCATAATTCCTTTTAAAACGGCGGAATGCCGTGTTTCTTTTGTGGGACATTTTCTAATTTTTCTTGGGATATTTCGATAGAGTGGGCTATATAAGCGCGAGTTTCCTCTGGCTTAATCACAGCATCAATATATCCATTTGCAGCCGCTACGTATGGGTTAGCGAATTTTTCCGTATATTCTTGGACTTTCAGCTTACGCATTTCGTCTGGGTTTTTCGCTGTAGTAATTTCCTTTCGGAAAATAATATTCGCTGCACCTTCTGGACCCATAACGGCGATTTCAGCACTTGGCCATGCGAATACGAAATCCGCGCCCAAGTGGCGAGAGCACATAGCGATATAACCACCGCCATAAGCTTTTCGTAGGATAATAGTTGTCTTTGGCACAGTCGCCTCGCTGTAAGCATAGAGCAATTTAGCACCGTGGCGAATCACGCCCGCGTGCTCTTGATCCACTCCCGGCAAGTATCCTGGCAAATCAACGAAGGTAACGATTGGGATATTGAATGCGTCGCAATATCTTATGAAGCGAGCAGCCTTATCCGAAGAATCAACGTCCAAAACTCCTGCCATCACTAATGGTTGATTTCCAATCACTCCGACTGTATCTCCATTAATACGGCAGAAACCTATCACGATATTCGCAGCCCATAGCTCTTGGACCTCGAGGAAGTCCGCATCATCAGCTACGGCTCTTATTACGTGCCTAATATCGTATGGTTGCGATGGGTCTTGTGGCATAATATCTTGGATACTAATAGTGCTAAAGTTATTCTTTGGAGCGAATTTCTTAGCTTTTTTCCTATTATTCCAAGGGATGAAAGTAGTTAATCTCTTAATTTGGTCAAAGCACTCCATTTCGTCTCTTGCGAAGAAGTGTGCATTACCAGTAACTTCTGCATGGATTCGAGCGCCGCCCAAATTCTCCATACTAATTTCTTCGCCCAGAACAGATTTTACTACTTCTGGACCTGTGATGAACATTTTGGAAATATTATCCACTACGAATACGAAATCCGTAAGAGCTGGGGAATACACAGCACCGCCGGCGCATGGACCGAGGATTACGGAAATCTGCGGGATGACACCCGAAGCTCTCGTATTGCGGAAAAATATCTCGCCATAGCCAGCCAGGGAATTTACACCCTCTTGTATTCTGGCTCCGCCGGAATCATTGATTCCAATAATTGGCACGCCAAGCTTTATTGCGTGATCCATTATTTTTGTGATTTTTCGGGCGTGCATTAAGCCGAGGGAGCCACCAGCTACTGTGAAATCCTGCGCATATATACAAACAGGATGCCCGAAAATAGTTCCCGTCCCGGTAATTACACCATCTGCGGGAAGCTCTTTATTGTTCATTCCAAAATCTTCACATTTATGCTCGACGAACATATCATATTCATAGAATGATCCGTCGTCAAGTATAGCATTAATCCTATCGCGGGCTGTCATCTTTCCCATCGATATTTGTTTCTTGACGGCATCTTCACCGCCGCCTTCGCTAACTTTTTTCTTTTTCGTCAAAAAGTCGAATAATCTTGAAGCTATCGACATTTGCTTACCTCTTTTATATTGAGTTAAATATCCGAATAGGAATAGACGCTAAAAATAGTTTTTAATTATATAATGTTAAAAAATGATGAAGAAAATTTGCGGTAAGCCAAGCTCCTTATTTACAAAGAGTTAGGGCGATGGCGCAAGACAATTGCACAAAATACGTAGTAAAAATGCAAAAAAACTGCACAAAATACGTTAGCATTTTCAGTAATTTTACGTATTGACTTGCTTTGTTTT
>CAZGXC010000018.1:15039-28500 GCA_964529535.1 uncultured Hyphomicrobiales bacterium
TGCACAAAATACGTTAGCATTTTCAGTAATTTTACGTATTGACTTGCTTTGTTTTATTTCGTAACTTTGCAGTCGAGAATGTGCTTAAATTTTATGTGCTTAATAGATTGTTTATTTCTAGCACATAGAAGCGTAATATTATTAAAATAAATGTTTGAAAATAAATGTTATTATTCACTAAATATAATTATAATCTTATGAAACTTAAAAATTTTCTCTCGAAAACTGCAATGTTCGCTTTAATAGCGGCAGTTTTTTGCTCTTTGAGCTTAATATCCTGCAACAAGGATACCCCAACAAACAGCAATACAGGGACAGGAACTAGTACTGGTGGCGATACTGGCGGTGGAACTGGCACTGGTGGTGGAACTGGCACTGGTGGTGGAACTGGCACTGGTGGCGGAACAGAAACAGTTGACATCAGCGATATGGGCATCAAAATCGAAGGCAAAATCACTCACGATGTTCGCAATCTAAGCGACAAAGCTACGATTACCTTCAATCGTTTCCCAAAAAACGTAGCTGAATTTAAAAAAGTGCATTCCCACTAATTCCAAAAGATGAAAGCTGTGCAGTAACGTTTAAGTCTAATTTTCCATTGCCCTGAATAGTCATTGTTTTGTTCTGATAAATACCAGCTGCATATCCATTTGTATTGTTGTAGGTGATAGTATTGTCCCCATTTAAATTAATTATCAAGCCTTCAATATCTGATACAATGGCTGCCATGAAAGGTGAGGTGGTTGCTATAAATCCCAATGGCACAACATCAGTAGTAGCTGTTAAATTTGCAGAATTGAGGTATAGTGTTTTCTGTGCATCATTATAGACCACTTTATTGTTATTGCTAGTCCCAGCCAACACGTTATTTGTATTAGCTGTTGTTACTTGGACTCCATTTATCCAAAGGTCATAAGCCATTATCTGCGCTTGGCTTTTTCCTACTATTGCTAACAGCATTATGGCTATTAGACTTAAAATTTTAACTGATTTTTTCATAAAATCTGTTCCTTTTATATTTGTTATAAATTGTTTAATATTTTAATTTAAACATTGTGTTTTTGAAAAGAATTGAATTATATACCGAGTTTTTTTGCTTCTTTAGAATTTTCCTTCTTGTATTTGTCTATATCCAGAATAGCTAAGAATGTATAGGGAGCGAAATTAATTTCCATTGCTAATTCCGATTTATACTTTTCGATTTCTTTGCTTCTTCCTGAGTTTAACAGAGTGTTTAGCTCAGCAAATTTTTCCCATGCTAAGCCATCTACTTCCTCTATTTTGCATAAAGTTGCTTTTTTGTCAGTAGCTTTTTTTGCCTTGATCCCGAATCCGTATTCAAGGTATATTTTTTTTGTATTTTCTAAGAGCTGATAAATTTCTTTTTCCATTTTCTCATTAGATTTTGGATATTTTTTTAAAATACCCATCAATTTCTTTGAGTAAATCTTTTTTTCATTTAGCACTTCTTCGGCAATACTCTTTGGGTCGAGCTTTGTTATTTTAGCACTTAATTCGCTTGCTTTTTGCTGTGCTTTGCAAATATTGTAATTTGGAAGGAGCAAGCTTACTATTATTGCAAAACTTAGGATGAGTTTATTCATTTTCTTGCTTTCTTATTTATTAATTGATTATTTATTATTGCCATATTCACTTACCAAATAATAGCAAGTGAATATGGCATAAATTAACTATTAATCGCTTGGATATTATTTCAATCCGTTAAATGTAGTGCCTGGGTCTAATCTAGCAACCTGAGAATATAATCCAGGGCAGTTATTTACAAAGAAGTATTTTTCATTTTTTGGCTTAACTATTTCTGCGTTACGAACTGAAGGCACTAGTTCTCCAGTTGCGCCGTCGATAATACCATAACATGCTACGTCAAGAAAGAGGCATTTTGCGCGATAATCGGCTGAATATGTGTAATCAACACCCTTGGCAGGAGTAATTGTCATTACGTATGGATGGTCGGGGTTATATCCATTCGTTGGCGAAGCTCCTTTAATTAAAGCTGCTACCTGGTATGGACGTGCGTAATTAGCGTCTTTGCCAAAGAGTTCTTTTAGCCTACTTGTGGTCATTTTTACATTGGTTTTATTGCCGTTTAGCGTTGGGCTATTGATACTAATGCATTCTGTACCAACCTCAACATTGCGACGATACATTTCGAATGCCATTAATTGTAGAACGAGAGAGCCATGTGGTTCTACACCGATTAGCTCTTGCAGATCTTACTATTAAGGACGTAGCAATCAATATTATTAATTCAGGGCGAGGAATCCAAGCATGGCACAAAGCTCTGACAGTTAATGATGCGAAACTTGAGATTGCTACAAATGGAGAGGCGAGCGTTTGCGCAGGTCTAACCATTAGCACATCGAAATTGAAAGAAGGAGATACAAAAGCCACTGCTAGTGCTGTATCAGTATTAACAAGAACTACTATCAACTCTGCTACTATGGGCAGTAAAAATTACGTATCTATTGACCCAGGATATAAATTATGGATAGCCGGACACAGAATATTCGAAGGGGAATCAATAATTGCCGGTGCTGGTATCACTGGTAGCGTAAAATATGACTATGCTACTAAAATGCTTGCCCTTGATGGAGCTACAATTACGAACACTGATGGGGCGGGAATTGTAATAAAGAGATCTTTCTCAGAGTTAGTAAAGAAAATTGTAATTAAAGGAAACAATACAATTAAAGGTGTAGACGATAGCGGAATATTCTATGAATCCTACTGGCAAGGTGATGCGCTGACAATAAGCGGTGAGAATACAGCTTCCTTGGATATCATTGCCTACGCAACAACTCTCTCTGCGGGAAGCCCGATACTTATTGATGATTACGCTGGAGTTACCATCGAAGGTGGTTGCAAAGTTAAATTATCCGATGGAATAGACGGTGCTACAAGTATAGACGTTAATGGAACGGCTTCTGGCAGAGAAATATTAACTGTAAACGGCAGTAGATTAGAATTAACTTCAATTAACCCAGATATCGAGATTGAGCTATTGGGTGGCGTCAAAATTCTTTCTCCAAGTGATATAAGATTAGAAAATAAAACATTAAAAGATCTTGCTGGCAATACTTATCATGGACCGGTAATATTTGGAATACAGACTTATAATGTGGTAGTTGATGGAAAAGAAATAACAGACTTAAATAAAAATGATGTATTAGCGGGAACCGCAAATGCTGACAAAGTAAAATACGACCCGAGCACCAAAACTCTTACTCTAAAAGGAGCCAATTTGACTATACCTGTAGATATGAAGACTTTAGGAGCAAGTAATTTTGAAACGGATTTCGGCGTTATCGGGGCATTACATGATCTCAATATTGTGTTAGAGGGAAATAATTCAATTAAATGCCAATTCCCTAACCAATCTGCTTTTGCTAACCAAGGTATTGTAGTTCAAGAAAAACTACTCATAAAGGGGAAGGGAACTCTTAATATTGAAGCAGATGCTCTAAATGCATTAGGTCATAACTTCGCAATAGTTGGAACATCGCAAGTTGTAATACAAGAAGCGACAATTATTTCTAACAATTCTAAAAAAGGCATTCACAGCGATGCGGGAGAAATTGATATCCAGTCAGGTAGTGTTGAAGTCTCTTGCGTCGGTGCTGCATTACATGCTACAACTAATATTAAAGTATATCCAGAAGCCATCATTAAAGAAGGTGATAATAAAGCTACTGCTACAATCGTAACGGCACTTTCTGGTAAGCAAACTAAACCATACGTAAATATAGCTCTTAAAGTCCCAGTTACTGGAATTACTATCGAGCCTAAAACTGTTAATTTAACAGTTGGCGGAACTGCGACAGTTACAGCTACAGTTGCTCCAGCTAATGCTACAAACAAAGATGTTACTTGGACAAGTAGCGATGAGGCTATCGCTACAGTTGATGCGACTGGTAAGATTACCGCAAAAGCCATAGGTGCTGCTGTAATTATAGCAACTACTGTTGATGGTGGCAAAACTGCAACCTGTAACCTCACTGTATCGGCTTCGGTAGTCGCAGTTACAGGTGTTTCAATCTCGCCTACATCTTTGGAAATGACTTATGGAGAATCCAAAACACTTACTGCGATAATAGCACCTGAAAATGCTACAAATAAGAATGTTACTTGGAAAACTAACGACCCAGTCATCGCAACAGTCGATGCCAATGGAAAAGTTACCGGGCTTGCTGTTGGTATAGCTGTTATTACTGTAACTACCGTTGATGGTGGCAAAACAGCAACTTGCGCAGTTAACGTTAAATCAGCTGAAATAAAAGTTACTGGAATCACTATTACTCCTAATAAACTCACAATTAATAAGGGAGAAAGTAAAAAATTAACAGTATCAATTACTCCAGAAAATGCTTCAAATACAAATGTTACCTGGACAAGTAACGATCCTACTATTGCTACGGTTGATGCCACTGGTAAAGTTACTGGAATAGCGAAAGGAAATGCTACAATAATCGCAACTACCGAAGATGGTGGCAAAACTGCTTTCTGTAATGTTACAGTTGCGGACGGAACTAGCGTAGAAGAAATGCGAAACAATGGTATAAACATTTGGGCTGCAGATGCGGCAATCAATATTAATATTAAAGATGCAAAGATTGCAATCAACGACATCCAAGTGTTTGATATTAACGGTAATGAAGTATTTAGCAAGCTGAATCCAAGCGAGAATCTTCGCGTTGAATTAGCAAGCGGAGTTTATTTCGTGCGAATCGGCGAATTAATCCAAAAAGTAGTATTAGTGAAATAAGAATCACTTAGTATAAATACTTAATATATTACTATTACCTATTTGTAATCGAGCCACTCTCTTGGAATATAGAGGGTGGCTCTTTTATTTGGGAATACACACGCCCCAAATAGCCCTGAGTTTTCATCTCATCTGAAATAAAAACGCCTATTAATAGTCTATATGAAATAAATAATAGTCTATTAAGTGAAGATAATTACTTATTAAATTGTAAAACTCAAAAATCTCGAAAAAAATGCAAAAAACAAATAAAACCTTATTAATGATACTCGACGGCTGGGGCATTGGCGATGGCACTGCTTCAGACGTAATTGCGCGCACAGCCACACCATTTATTACTGGGCTTAAATCCAAATATCCAAATTCCCAGCTTCTCACCTCCGGCGAGAACGTCGGTTTGCCAGATGGACAAATGGGTAATTCAGAAGTAGGACACTTAAATATTGGTGCCGGCAGAGTAGTTTATCAAGATTTGGTTCGAATCAATTTGGCATGCAAAGATGGCTCCCTCGAGAGCAATCCAGTCCTCCAAGAGGCTATTACTTATGCCAAAAACAATGGCAAAGCAATTCATTTGCTCGGGCTCGTCTCCGACGGTGGCGTTCACTCTTCTACGGAACATCTCTATAAATTATGCGAGATATTTGATAAATACTCACTTCCCGATGTCTTCATTCACGCCTTAATGGATGGCAGAGATACAGACCCAAAGAGCGGATTGGGATATATGCAGGACCTCTTGAACAATATTAATGGCAAGACAGCAAAAGTAGCATCAATTTGCGGAAGATATTATACAATGGATAGGGATAAACGCTGGGAACGCGTGAAATTAGGATATGATCTACTAACCAAAGGCATAGGCGAGCAACAGCAAGACCCAATAAAGGCAATAGAAAGCTCATACGCCAATGGAGTAACTGATGAATTTATAAAGCCTATCGTCATCACTGGCACAGATTCCAAGCCTGTTGCTACTATTCAAGAAGGCGATGTAGTGATATGCTTTAATTTCCGCACAGATAGATTAAGAGAGATCACAACTGTTCTGACGCAAGCTGATATGCCTGAACACGAAATGCACACTTTGCCTTTACATTATATTACGATGACGAATTATGATGAAAAGTTCAAGGGAATTAAATTACTCTTTGATAAAGATAACTTATCAAATACTCTCGGCGAAATTGTGGCAAATAATGGGCTAAAACAGCTAAGAATTGCAGAAACAGAGAAATATGCTCACGTTACATTCTTCTTCTCCGGAGGGCGCGAAGAGCAATTCCCAAATGAAGAGAGAATATTAGTAAATTCTCCGAAGGTAGCGACATACGATTTACAACCAGAAATGAGTGCGTTTTTAGTAAAAGATAAGCTCGTGGAGGCGCTAAATACTCAAAAATTTGATTTCATCTGCTTGAATTTTGCAAATGGAGATATGGTCGGGCACACTGGAGTTTACGAAGCAATTGAAAAAGCCGTAAAAGTAATTGACCAATGCGTCCAAGAAGTAGTAAGCACTGCTCGCGAAAACAATTACGAAGTAATGATAATTGCGGATCATGGCAATGCAGATTATGCCCTTAATCCTGATGGCTCACCAAATACAGCGCACTCGCTTAATCCAGTCCCTTGTATACTCGTCAGCGATAGATATTCCAAGATAGAGAATGGAATATTAGCAGATGTAGCACCTACAATATTAAAGATAATGGGATTAGAAATTCCTGACACCATGAAAGGCAAAGCCTTAGTATAATTCATCGCTTTCTAATAATTACAATCCAAATCCAATAGATACAAATGGAAGAACAGAACAATCAACAGGAATTTTTAGTAACCGCGAGAAAGTGGAGACCACTTAGCTTCAATAGCGTCGTTGGTCAGGGACATATTACAACTACATTGCAAAATGCCGTCCGCACCGGTAGAATACATCACGCTTATTTATTCAGCGGTCCGCGAGGCGTAGGTAAAACCACAACGGCGCGTATATTAGCGCGAGCAATCAATTGCACCAATCCACAGGCAGATAATGAACCCTGCAATGAATGCGAGTCCTGCCGCTCAATAATAGAAGGCAGAGCCTTAGACGTTATTGAAATCGATGGTGCATCGAACAACTCCGTAGATGATATTAGAAATTTACGAGAAAATTCCCGTTACCTCCCCACAAGTGGAAAGTATAAGATTTACATCATAGATGAAGTTCACATGCTCTCGACTTCTGCCTTCAATGCTTTACTAAAAACATTGGAGGAACCACCCCCACATCTATTGTTTATTTTCGCCACGACGGAACCGCATAAAGTGCTCCCGACTATCTTAAGCCGATGCCAGCGATTCGAGTTCAAGCGAATGGAAATCAGCGACATAGTCCGCCAACTTGGCGAAATCGCCCAAAAAGAAAATATGAATATCGACGAAAAGAGCTTGATAACAATCGCAAAGAAAGGCGATGGCTCGATGCGCGATTCCCAGAGTATATTCGACCAAGTAATAGCATTTTGCGGAAGCGACGTAGATTATTCAAAAATGGCAGATGCCCTGCACTTGATAGATCAAGATTTCTTCTTCAGAATCACAGATGATATTAAGACAAAAAATTTAAGCGATATTTTCATGCTCACAAAACAGTTGCTCGACAAGGGGTATGACCTCAAAGAGACAATGGAGGGATTAGTAGAGCATATTCGGAACATACTAACGGTAAAAGTAACAGATACCAATGGATTAGTAGAAGCATCAAAGGAAAGCATCGAAAGATACAAAGAAACAGCGGAACATTTCTCACAAAATGATTTGTTGCGATTATTGGTGTTGGCGTCTAATGCCGAAAATCAATTGAAATACGCATCGCAACCGCGAATAAAGTTCGAAACATCGTTGCTGCAAATGGCTTCGGTCGATACTACTTTGCAAATTTCTGAGCTTATCGCCGAGATACGCAACTTAAAAAAAAAATCTAATTCCGTAGTAGATACGGAATATCCGCAAGCACAAAAAGCAGAAAATAATAAAATAATGGAGCCAGCGGCTCGGCAAATAATTCAGCCGCCAGTCGAAAATAAAGTTGATGTCGGAAATAATATTTCGATGGAAAACAAACTTCCGATTGAAAACAAAGCTCCAGATTCGCCACGCCCGAAAATTACGGGTGATTATTTGCGCGATAATTGGAATAATTTTTTGGATCAATATGCCAATACTCAAAATAAATTGAGTATACTAAAAGATATTAACAATAATAATGATCCAAACAATACGATAAAGTTCGATGATTCATTCATTACTTTTTTCGTAAGTCCTTTTATAGCAGAGAAATTAGAGATAGAAAAAAACACAATTCAAGATAAGCTGAAGGAATTTTATGGGAGCAATTTAGAAATAGTAATCCTAAGAAATTCCGGCAATGAACAAGGCAATGCCCCAAATAATTCCAATAATCTTGATAAGGGAAACAATAAAAACAATACTTCAACGATTATTATTAATTCAGAAATGAATAAACAAAAATCGGATAATAACAACAATAACAATAAACATAATAATTTGACGACAGGCTCTGAATTAGAAAAGAAAATAGTAACTATGTTTAACGCACAATTAATTAGTTGAAAAATATGAAATTAGAGATCAATTCCCCAGCCCCAGAATTCGAGGGCATTATTCAAACCGGCAAGAAAATATCGCTCAGCAAATACAAAGGAAAATGGGTGATACTATACTTTTATCCAAAAGATAATACTCCGGGTTGCACAATCGAAGCTTGCAATTTTCGAGATGATAAAGAAAGATTTGCCGAAGTTGACGCCGTAATAATAGGCGTAAGCGGTGATTCAATTAAAGCGCACAGCAATTTTATTATGAAACACGACTTGAACTTTGATTTAATAAGCGATACAGAAAAGACAATCATCGAGCAATACGGCGTATGGAAAGAAAAATCCATGTGTGGCAAAACTTTTATGGGAATAGAGAGAACCACTTTCATCATAAACCCAGAAGGCAATATTGCAGAAATATTTAGCAAAGTAAAACCAGCTGGGCATACGGATGCTGTTTATGCTCGCTTGTTAGAACTTCAAGGCAAAGAAGCATAATGATAGATACCCATTGCCACTTGGACTCTGAATTATATCAGGATATTCGCGAAGAAGTCATTAGCGAATCGTTCGAAAGTGGCATCAAGGCAATAATTATTCCTGCTACGGATATATATTCATTCAAAAAAGCGGAAGCCATTGCCGATACAGACGATAGACTATATTTTGCAGCTGGCATTCATCCGCATAATGCAAATGAATATAATGATGTAACAGTTGCGGAATTAAATCGTATTGTAAGTAATCCCAAATGCAAAGCAATAGGCGAAATTGGTTTGGATTATTATTACGATTTTCATCCCCGCGAGCTACAAATCGAGGTGTTCGAGAAGCTGATGGATAAAGCGAAAGAAAGCAAACTGCCAGCGATAATTCATAATCGCGAAGCAGATGATGATATATATAATGTGCTGAATAAGTATTGCAAGGACAATAATGATATGAAGTCAGTCCTGCACTGCTATTCATCGGACTTGGAATACACTCGCAAAATTATTGATTTTAATCTGATGTTCTCATTTACAGGGAATATTACATTTAAAAAGTCAAATCTAAGCGAGGTAGTGGAATATATTCCATTGGATAGAATTATGCTCGAAACTGACGGACCATACATGACGCCCGTGCCGTATCGCGGAAAAGTAAATCGCCCAAAATATATAAAATTGATAGCTGATAAAATAGCTGAAATAAAAAAAACAACAACAGAGGAAGTAATTGAAATGACAAGCAATAACGCAAAAAAATTCTTCAAAATTCTAACTATTTTTCTTGTGATGATTATGGCTAATGCCAATCTTGGATTTGCTGAAGATACAGAAGACCATTATATAGATGACGAAGTGAGATTCGAAAGACCTCTAATCGGGATTGGTCCAATCTTCGCCACAAATACAGTAGTTGAAGCATATAGCAAAAATAATGGCACCGAGGAAGTCTCATACGATGGTATATTATCTCCCGGAGCAAGATTGACTATTACGCCTCTTCAGTGGCTCTTGGTTGATGTATCATATCTATATACCAAAAATCAAAAAATAGCTGACGAGAACGTCGGCGTGCGTCCTACTCAACATCATATTTATGGGCTTGGCACTACATTTATTCTAAATCCATATAGTAGGATTAACTTCGGGCTGAATTTAGGAGCAAATTATATCAATACCGTGAGTGGCTTGATGAAAGATCCTCCAAAGTCTCGCGCAGATTTCGCGGTAAATGTAGGTTTGGGATTAACTGGAAATATCGAGATGTGGCAAGCTGGATTATTAAATATATCCATAAAGCTAGACTTTTATTTCATAACCAATAAGTATCAAGGATATTTGCGGACAGATTTTGATAATCTCAGAGATGTAAGCACTTTCTATTCAATACCTAAATTAGAATTAACATTTTATCCAAGTTTCCTTAAATTATAGCTACTAAAATCTTATGATTAACGTAATAACAAATAAAGCTGTTAATAACTTTATGGCAGGGTTGAGAGATAAATCAACTACGCCTGCTGATTTCCGTAATTACTTAGAGTCAATTTCCTTAGGCTTAGCCTTCGAGATGTCGAATAGCATAAGCACTAAGCAAATCAAGGTCTCCACTCCATTGGAGGAAACAAGTTGCGAAGTGTTTGATGGAGAGTTAGTTCTGCTTCCTATTCTTCGTGCAGGATTGGGGATGCTCCCGCCTTTCTCAAAGATATTCCCAGCAGCAAAGGTTGAATATCAAGTTTTGCAAAGGGACGAAGCCACTTATGGCATCAGTAGCTATTATACATCATATAAATCATTCAATTCAAATTCTAAAATATTTATTTTAGACCCAATGATAGCAACGGGCAATACTTTATGCTCGGCTATCGAGACGCTTCGCATTAACGGTGCGACGGATATTAACATCGCATCAATCATAGCAGCTCCACAAGGGATAGAAAATGTATTAACATTATTCCCAAATGTCAATATTTGGACTTGCGCCCTCGATAGAGATTTAAATTCTAACTCTTATATTTTGCCCGGCTTGGGCGATGCCGGAGATAGAATGAATGGTTGCCAACCCTAAAATACCTGTTCTATTTTTATAGGAAAAGATTTATCCTTGAGAAACAACACAGCAATTTCCATTCTTTCTGCTCTTGTGCTAATTATTAATGTAATTAACACAAGAGCAGAATTGATTAAAATAGAATTAGGAAATCCTGATAATATTCGCCCAAAAATTGCCCTCGCTCTTAGTGGTGGTGCCTCTCGTGGTATGGCACATATAGCAGTGCTAAAGGAGTTTGAGAGGAATAATATCAAATTCGATTATATAGTCGGCACAAGCATCGGAGCTTTGCTCGGTGGCTTGTATGCTTCGGGGTATTCCGCAGACGAACTCGATAGCATAGTAGCAGAGACAAAATGGGATGAATTTAAAGCCATCGGACGCGATTATAATCGCAGCGAGCTGTTTTATGACCAAAAGCAAATAACAGACCGCTCAATACTTAGCTTCAGATTTAACAATTTCAACTTCGTCGTGCCAGAGGCAATTTCCATCGGCACTAAATATATTTATTTCCTTAATAGCGTCCTGTGGAATGCTCCATACCAGCCAGTTGCCTCTTTCGATGATTTAAAATATAAGTTCCGAGCCGTCGCCACGGATATCCTACGAGGCGAATCAATTTCCTTCAAGGGTGGGAATATCGCAACAATTATCAGAGCTAGCTCCACGCTGCCTCTGCAATTTAGTCCAGTTCGATATGATAACAAAATATTAGTAGATGGTGGAATATTGGCAAATATCCCAGCCGAGCAAACCCGCGAATTTAATCCAGATTATACCATCGCCGTAGATGTTACCACTCCATTGCTCATAAAAGAAGAGCTAAATAAACCTTGGAACGTTGCGGATCAAGTAGTATCAATTCAAATGAAAAAAGCCGAGCAAGTCTCTGCTAAATATGCAGATGTGATCATTACGCCACATCTGAAAAATATCCGCAACAGCGATTTCAGTATGAAAGATAGCGCACTGACTGCAGGCAGAGAAGGCACCATCGAGAAACTCCCGCAGATCCTTACGTATATTCAGAAATACCGCGACAGCGTATTTGCTCATGAGTTATTACCCCTAAGGAATATTAACTTCGATACAATTTCTATTACATCAAGCGGATTAAGCAGCAGCGACGAGGTTCGCTTCCGCGCAATGGGGATTAATTCTTTCTCCAATCTCCTATCATTCCTTGCAACTCTCAATAATTACAAGGAATTAAACCTAATATACAATTCTGAGATAAATCAATTATTAATCAAAACGAAAACCTTCCCAAAAATCAATGCGATCATCGCCAAATCAAGCGATGATATTATTCAGGAATATATACAAGATTCTATAAATACTATAATCAGAAGCGGTCAATTCGACGAAAGTAATTCCGAACTGCTTAAAGAAAAAATGCTTAAGCTGCTTAACGCTCGAGCTTATAATTTATCCAGCGTGAAGCTATCGCTTTCCAATGATACAATCATAGCAGAAATAAATACGCCAATATTAAGCACCATCTATATTACTGGTAATAATAGTGTTAGCTCGGAATTAATTCGAAGAAATTTCCGACTAAAAGAGGGGGATTACCTCTCCGCTGAAAAATTAACTCGCAGTTGGGAGGATATTTTCAATACTAATTTATTCTCTTCTGTGGATATTCAAGTTCAAAAAAATATTTATCAGAATAACGCAAACGTATTTATCTCCGTGAAGGAAATTGGCTCGCAAAAAGTAAACCTTGGTGTCCGAATAGATGAAGCTATGAAAACTCGCCTTGGAGTCGATTTGATAGAGGAAAATTTCGCTAATTTCGGCACGCGATTGAATCTCCGCTTTGTCGGAGGCGAACGAGAAATACTTACTAACTTCTCATACGAGCAGCCACGCCTGCTAAATTCTTTATTTACCTACAAAGCAGAGGGTTATTATCATTTTCGCAGAGCATTTGACTATAAGTTAATAGATGATTTTGCGGCGCATGATTTCTTTTATGTCCCAACGGCAGAGGTTGCCTCGCAAGTTTATGGATTGAAATTATTTTTCGGAATACAAATTCAGAAGACTGGCAGAATCGCCGTAGAGGGACGATACGAGAGACAAAGGAAATATGATTGGGAAGTGTTTGACGGGAACAAGCCGCTTTATAAGTCTATCAATACCATAAAATTTGATGCCATTTTCGATACGGAAGATCAACACTATTTCCCTACTAATGGCTATTTAGTAAATATGTTTTTGGAAACAAACCTGTTTAACGTTAATGATAATATTGCTTTTTCCAAAGCAGTTGTAAAATATAAAACAAATCATTCAATCAATAACTTTACATTTTCGCCAGCTCTATCTTTTGGTTTCTCGGACAAGACCACTCCATATCTGGAGTTTTTTGATTTATCGGGCAATGATGGTTTTTACGGCTTGCTATTAGATCAGGAGAAGGGCAGGCAATTAGTCAAAGCGCAGTTTGAATTGCGATATAAGCCGTATTTCATCAAGTTGTTTTTTGATACGTATTTCTCAATTCGCTATGATATTGGA
>CAZGXC010000019.1:0-2896 GCA_964529535.1 uncultured Hyphomicrobiales bacterium
CGTGGAACATTCCTGCGATGATTATAGCCATCGCTAGCATTTTGATTGTTTTCATTTGAAAACCTTTAATATTAATGTAAAAAAATAATATTATAATTTAATATTATTTTTTGTAATATCCAAATATATTTTTCAAAAAGGCATTAATAAGTTTGTAACAATAATTAGAATAATAATGTTTAAAATTATAGCTAACCATTAATCCGCAAAACGTATCATATATAATAATATTTTCCTATTATTGAAATAAAATAAAAAAACCGTAAAGTAATAATACCCTACGGTTTATGTTGATTTATTTTTGCTAAGTAAATTCTTACTTTGAGTTCATCAATAGCCATCTTTCAGTATCGATAGCTGCTTGGCAACCGCTTCCGGCAGCGCTAACTGCTTGGCGATAAGTGAAGTCCTGCACGTCTCCGCAAGCAAATACTCCCGGGATGTTAGTGTAAGTTGATTTTCCTTCTGTCAGGATATATCCCTCTTCATTCAAGTTGATAATTCCTTCGAAGATTTCAGTATTTGGCTTGTGCCCAATAGCAATAAACGCACCTTCGGCTTTCACGTCGATGATTTCATTAGTAACAATATTTTTGAGCTTTGCGCCAGTTAGCGATGGGAAATTATTAACTACTTCTCCTACAAACTCATCTACTACGCAATCCAAAGCTAATTTGATTTTTGGATTTTCTTTTATTCTGTCGATCATGATTTGCGATGCTCTGAAGCCCTGTCTGCGATGAACAAGAGTTACAGAATTACAGATATTAGATAAGTATTGAGCTTCTTCCATTGCTGTATCGCCACCACCGATTACCATAACGTCTTTACCTCTGTAAAAGAAACCGTCGCAAGTAGCGCAAGCAGAAATACCTCTGCCCCAATATTCTTTTTCGCTCGGTGTATTGAGTAATTTCGCAGTAGCTCCAGTAGAAATAATAACTGCATCAGAAGTGTATTCAGTGCCTTTCTCGCTCCACATTCTAAATGGTCTTTGCGAGAAATCTACTTTTGTAATTGATTCATAAATAGAAACCGCACCGAAGCGTGCCGCTTGCTTGCGAAGAATATCCATTAATTGCGGTCCGGAGATTCCATTTTCGAATCCTGGGAAGTTCTCTACTTCCGTAGTAATCATTAATTGACCACCCGGTTGCATACCTTCGAATACTACTGTATCGAGGTTAGCTCTTGATGAATATATACCTGCTGTGAATCCTGCTGGACCAGAGCCTATTACTATTACTTGATGATGTTGTGCCATGTTTTTATGCCTTTTTAATATATTTTGAAAATTTTTTCTTTATTATTATAAAAATAGTTCGTAATTTACGCATTTTTATTGACAATGACGAAAAACTATCCCGTTTAGTATGGAAAAAAAACGATTATTATTTATTGATGTCCTTCGCGGACTTGCCGTTTTCGCAATGATAGAGACGCATTTAGTTAATTCAATAATGTTTGAGGGCTTTCGATATGGCTTTATTTGGAACTCACTTAACATAATGAATGGCTTTATTTCAGTAGCTTTTCTGTTTATGGCTGGCGCCACTTTCAATATTTCTGCGAAAAAGAAATTCTTAGATTACAAGAGCTTCAAAAAGCCTTTATGGCTTTATCTTCGGAAGCTCGGTTTCATTCTGATATTGGCTTATATGTTGCACTTGCCTGTGCTTTCAATATTTAGGATACCCCACTTGACTTACGAGCAATTTCTCGTTTGGTTCGAATGTGATATTTTGCAAAACATCGTGTATTCATCTCTCATTTCATTATTTGTATTATTAATAACGCCGAAATTTGAGTATTTGAAATATATTTACGCCGTGTTGGCATTGTGTTTTATCATATTCACACCATTAGTATGGCGCATAGACCCATTGGCTTCTTTGCCCGCTTTTCTGGGGACAATAGTCTCGGATCCATCTGTATCAAAATTTGGTTTATTCCCATGGAGTGCGTTTTTCCTTGCGGGGGCATCATTCTCCCAATTCTTCTTAGATAGAACAGACAAGGAGAAATTTGCTTTTATCACGATAATGGTTTCAATAGTAGTCGTGATTCTTTGCTTCGCAACGAGCGATTACCTCACTTCTCAAATTCAATGGGAAGATTGGTGGAAGGGCTACCCAACGCATACGCTTTTCCGCTTGGCTACAATGATTATTTTCTTCTGCTTGGCATTCCTTGCGGAGAGTCGTCTCTCAGCTTTCAAGCATCTGAATTTTTTAGCTATTCCCGGCAAAGAATCCCTGTTAGTATATTATGGGCATCTGCTCATCATCTATGGTTCTTTTGTTAATATGGGTATTGCGTATATGCTTGGTCCTCGCCTTCATTGGTCTTCTGTGATGCTCATTACAATAGCAATGTGTACCTTTTTCTATTACGTATCTCTTTCTTGGCAAACGCTGAAATCACTTCGCCCAAATCTTAGTCGACAATTAATGATTTTAGCGGGAGTATTAATACTTACTTTTATGTTCGCTTATTGATAATTATCTCATAAACGTCAATACAAATAGATATTAAACAGCTTTATAACAACAATAATAACAGCAAACAGCAACAATGAATAACATAGCAATAAATGATTTTGGCTACTTGCGAGTAGCTGCCTCCTCTCCAAAATCTAAGGTTTTGGATATTGAATATAATTATAAGCAAATCGAAGCAGAAATTGAACACGCCTCCCGACTTGGCGCGCAAATCATTCTGTTTCCCGAATTAGCCTTAACTGGATATTCTGGTGGTGATTTATTCCGTCAGCACCTTATTTATAAGGAGATTGATAATTATTTACGAGCTTTATGCAAGCTATCAGAAGCGCACAAGATCTGCATAATTATAGGCTTGCCACTTGCTGTTGATTCCAAGCTGTTAGACGTAGCCG
>CAZGXC010000019.1:2906-24202 GCA_964529535.1 uncultured Hyphomicrobiales bacterium
AATGGAGAAATCAAGGGATTCGTCCCAAATAATGACAATTCAGCTGGGGTATTTAATTCAGAAGGTGTATTTTATTCAAAAGATATTAATTATTTCTCAAACGGCGAAAATGTTAGTTATTATAATCATGTTGGAGCGAATGAAGAGCTACAAAAAATCACGATTAGCAATGAGATGCTTTTCAATCTCTTCGAAAAAAATAATAATTTAAATTGTAAAATTGGAGTAGTCCTCGGAGACGACTTTGCCACAGCTCTTCCCCATTCCAGTATTCATGCGCTTAATGGTGCGAATGTTATATTTAATCTTGCGGCAAGCACTGAATTTCTTGGCAAAGCACAAAACAGGCTTAATCATATTTCCTGTCAATCATCGCGCACTAATACAGCATATATCTACGCCTCGGCTGGAGCCGGTGAATCAACTACTGATTCGGTTTTCTCTGGGCATTGCGTAATAGCTGAATGCGGGGAAATAATCCAAGAATCTATTCCACTCGACTTTAATTCAAATATAGACTTTAATTCAAATACAATTATTGCAGATATTGATTTTGAATTAATAAATTCCAATAGAATAAAGAGCACAACAGGCATATTAAGTGGAGAAGGCATTTTGCCTTCGATTCAAATTACTTCAATTACCTCTGATAAGCTCCTTCGCGATATTTCTTCAAAGCCATTTATTCCAAGTGATGGACAAGATGTATTTCAAATACTAAATCTGCAATCCATCGGCTTGATGAAGCGGATGCAAAACATCAACTGTTCAAATATCGTGCTTGGTCTATCCGGAGGTTTGGATTCAACTCTTGCACTATTGGTTGCTGTGGAAGCATATAAAAAAATGGGATTAGATCTAAGCGGTATCCATTGTATTATGATGCCGGGGTTTGGCACAAGCGACAGAACGAAATCAAATGCGGAACTTCTTGCCAAGGAATTTGGCACAAGCGTAAGAACAATTTCCATTCATAAAGCGGTAGAACAACATTTTATTGATATTGGGCATGATCCAGAAAATACAAACGTTGTCTATGAAAATGCTCAGGCGCGAGAGAGAACGCAAATCCTGATGGATATTTCTAATCAAGTGAATGGAATAGTGCTTGGCACGGGCGACCTCTCTGAAATTGCGCTCGGTTGGTGCACTTATAATGGCGATCATATCTCAATGTATAATGTAAATTGTGGAGTCCCCAAAACATTAGCAAGATATATGGTTGAGTATTTAAGCACAGAAGACAGCAAGAATCACTACTCATCAAATATCAGAGCCATCCTCAAAGATATTGCTGAAACTCCAATTTCACCTGAATTACTACCATTAGACAAGATGGGGGCTGTTCAGCAAAAAACAGAGGAAAGCGTCGGCTCATACCAACTAAATGATTTTATTCTATATCATTTCATTCATTATGCTTTTGAGCCAAAAAAGCTATACTTACTGGCAAATATAGCTTTCGACGGAGTATTTTCATCGGAATATATCAAATCCACTCTAAAATCATTTTATAGGCGATTTTTCGCAGCTCAATTTAAGCGCAGCTGCAGTCCCGATGGTCCTCAAGTTTGCTCAATTTCCCTATCCCCTCGCGGAGCTTGGAAAATGGCTACCGACAGCGTGGCAGAATTATGGCTACGCCAAGTGGACAGCTTATAGCTAAATCAGAATTATAATTTATATATTCTTGACAGCTCTGATTTCACATAATCATAAGCTTCGTTTGGCGTATTGGCAAATTTGAATAGATCTAAATCAGATTTGTTAATCATTCCCATTTCGACTAAATAATCGAAATTAATGACTTTTTTCCAGAATTTTTCGCCATATAAAACGACTGGAACATTTAGCTTTACTTTTTTGGTTTGCAATAATGTAAGCATTTCCCACATTTCGTCCATTGTGCCATATCCACCAGGGAAGACGATGATAGCACGCGCAAAATTCGTAAACCAGAACTTCCTCATAAAGAAGTAATGAAATTCAAAGTTAAACTCTGGGGAAATATAAGGATTTGGATTTTGCTCAAATGGCAAGCTGATGTTTAATCCAACAGAACGCGCACCCGATAGAAAAGCCCCTTTGTTAGCCGCTTCCATTATGCCGGGACCGCCACCAGAGCAAACTATAAATCTCTTTCCAGTAGGCAAACCTAAAGTCCATTTAGATAGCATTTGCGCGATTTCTACAGAATCTTCATAATAATTAGTAGTTTCTTCTAAATCTATTAATTTCTTTATTTCCGCATTAATTACTTCCTTTTGCTCTTCGGTTGAAATTAATAATTTTGATTCAAGGAATGCTAATTTATCTTTGAATTTGTCTTTTGATAATATTCTCGCAGATCCAAAGAAGATAATAAACTTGTCAACATGATGCTTTTCAAACCGCACCTGAGGTTCTGTATATTCAGCAATCAAGCGGATAATTCTACCATCATCACTATGAATAAACTCTTTATTGTCATAGGCTTTATCAGCTTTTTCCAACTCGGTAATTATCTGTTGATCATTATTTTTTTTTGGCATAAAGTTTTCCAATATTTATAGTAAAATACATTTTTCTATATTCGGATTTTCGATAAAATATTTATTTATCTCGTGATGGGCTTTCCTATATCCCAAAATACTAATATTAACAATTATTTTATCATTATCCTTTTCGTATGTTTCGTCAATGATTTTGATTTTATTGTTTACGATTTCCCGCTTAATTTCTTTTAAAAGTTCTTCATCTTTTCTCATCGTAATAGAATAAAGCACAGCTTCTCTCTGTGGAGTGAGTCCAAATTCTAACAACGGTAGTAGCCAAAGCAATATCAAGGTAACGATTAACGCAATCAAAGCAATGTTATACGAGCCTTGCCCGATAGCCATTCCTATCCCAGCAGTTACCCAAATAATAGCTGCCGTCGTGATCCCATCAACTCGCCCATTATTACGCCTGATTACACCCGTGCCAATGAAACCAATACCAGTTACCAATCCCGCAGCAACCCTCGATGGATCTCCACCGGCATATCTCACCGAAAGCAATGTAAAGACTGTCGTGCCGATGCTAATAAACATCAAGGTGCGCAATCCTGCTGATTTATCACGATACTCCCTCTCGAAGCCAATTAAGCCACCGGCGATTATCGCATATAATATCTTAATAAAATCTTCTGTTATAAAACTATCCATCTATTTGTTCCTATTTATATTTTATTCCTATTTATTATTATCAAAAATGCTTTTAAATAGCCAAAATTATCTATTTCTCTACCATATTTTCAAGCAAAGGTAATTTTAACTTCTTATATATTATAAATAATAAGTATCCAAAGAATATGCCAAATAATGCTCCAGCAATTACATCTGTCGGGAAATGCACTCCGCAATACACACGTGTGAATGCGATAAGTGCGGCTGCTGAGAAATAATACCACCTATATTTCTTAAAAAATTGAGATAGCAAAAAAGCAAAACAAAAGGAATTAAGGGCATGCGAGGACGGAAAGGATTGTCCGCCCGGGCAACCAATTAACTCGTTTAAAGCAATCTGGTGATGACAGGGTCGCTCTCTATCGAAAATATTTTTTATTATATTATGATTTACCGAATCGGTTATACCAATAGAAATTACAAGAAAAAGTAGAATATAAATTCCGCGTTTCCTATGCTTATATATCACATAAAAGGCACCTACCAGAAGCATGGGCAGCCACGACTTTAGGTCTGTGATAACAGGCATTGTTAAGTCAAATACTTTATTCGATAAACCTATATTAATTATATGTAAAACATTGAAATCAAAGGCGATTAGCATTTGCACAATAATTTCGCATATTTTGTAAATCATTTCCATTTTCTTTTGTCTATTTGGGAATATGTGGAAAAAAATTCTATGCTAATTACAGAAAAAAAGTATAATTTGCATTCCCAAAACTAAGACACAAATTTTGGATTTTTATTATATTTTAAACTAATTCTTTATTCCTCAATCAATATCGGTAAATTTCATGGAAATTAAAAGAGTATTTACAGAAAAATCAAAAAGCGTATTTGATCAATTTCAATACGAATATAGAAAATCTGTGATGAAAAATCCTGATGGGTCAACTGTCTTCGAAATGAATGACGTAGAAGTCCCAGCTCAATGGTCTCAAGTAGCTACGGATATTCTGGCACAGAAGTATTTTCGCAAAACTGGCGTTCCATTGCAAGATAAAACCGGAGCTGAATTAAAGGATAAAGAAGGCAATCCAATCCTCGGTGCAGAAACCTCAATAAAGCAAGTAGCTAATAGACTCGCTGGCACTTGGCGCTCCTGGGGTGAAAAATACAAGTATTTCTCAAGCGAAGAAGATGCTCAGGCATTTTATGATGAATTAGTATATATGATAATGAATCAGATGGCAGCTCCAAATTCGCCACAATGGTTCAATACTGGATTGCATTGGAGCTACGGTATCACCGGTAGCAAGCAGGGGCATTTTTACGTCGATCCCGATACAAAGGAAATGATTCAAAGCGAAGATGCTTACTCGCATCCACAGCCACATGCTTGCTTCATTCAATCTGTCGATGATGATTTGATTAATGACGGCGGTATTTTCGATTTAGCAGTCCGCGAAGCTCGTATTTTTAAATATGGCAGCGGCACTGGTTCTAACTTTTCCCGATTAAGAGGATCGGGAGAAAAACTTTCAGGAGGGGGACAATCTTCTGGACTAATGAGTTTCCTAAAGATATTCGATAGAGCCGCTGGAGCGATTAAATCCGGCGGCACTACACGGCGTGCAGCAAAAATGGTAATTGTCAATGTCGATCACCCAGACATTGAAGAGTTTATTGAATGGAAGGCAAAGGAAGAAGAAAAAGTAGCGGCTTTGGTATCAGGTTCAAAAATCAACTCGAAATTCTTGAGAGCTATCGGGGAAATAGCAATCAAGAATGGATGTGATATTGAAAAAAATGCAGAATTAAAGAGCCTAATCAAAAAAGCTGTTCATAGAGGTGTACCAGCTAAATTCATCAATAGAGTCCTATCCCTTATCGAACAAGGATTCACTTCTTTAGATTTTGATGAATATGATACTTATTATGAAGGAGAAGCTTACCTAACAGTAAGCGGGCAAAACTCTAATAACTCCGTGAGAGTAACTAATGAGTTTATGCTTGCTGTCCTTAATAATGATAACTGGAACCTCACTTGGAGAACTGATGGCAGCGTTTGTCGCACAGTAAAAGCTCGCGATTTATGGAATAAAATATGCCTTTCAGCTTGGAAGTGTGCTGACCCAGGTCTGCAATATGATACAACTATTAATGAATGGCACACTTGCCCACAATCAGGCAGAATCAATGCGAGCAATCCTTGCAGTGAATATATGTTCCTCGATAATACAGCTTGTAATTTAGCAAGTCTGAACTTAGTGAAATTCTACAATCAAAAAGAGCAGAAATTCCAAATCGAAGAATATAAGCACGCAATCAGACTTTGGACAATCGTGTTGGAAATCTCCGTGCTAATGGCGCAATTCCCTTCAAAAACAATGGCTCAGCTAAGCTATGACTTTAGATCTCTTGGTCTTGGCTATGCGAATCTCGGCTCGCTTTTGATGATTAATGGAATCCCATACGATTCAAATGAAGCCTTAGCATATACATCAGCAGTTACTGGTATCCTAACAGCAGAATCTTATGCTGCTTCTGCCGAAATGGCAAAAGAACTTGGTGCTTTCGAGAAATACGAGATGAACAAGCAGGAAATGCTTAGAGTAATCC
Source organism: uncultured Hyphomicrobiales bacterium (assembly GCA_964529535.1). Classification (GTDB taxonomy): domain Bacteria; phylum Bacteroidota; class Ignavibacteria; order Kapaibacteriales; family UBA2268; genus CALLXS01. Next base: position 8,678 of record CAZGXC010000019.1, read on the forward strand.
GCAATCATAGAAGAGCCGCATATAATGCCAGAACAAAAGAATATGAATTGCTCTCCATTCGTCCAATGGGAATTACTCCGAAACATTGCGATAAAGATCTATTAGAAGCTGTTAAAAAATCATGGGATTATGCCCTCGATATGGGTCAAAAATATGGCTTCCGCAATGCTCAAGTTACCGTCCTCGCCCCTACTGGCACAATCGGTTTGGTAATGGATTGCGATACTACCGGTATCGAGCCAGATTTCGCTGTAGTAAAATATAAGAAATTAGCCGGTGGCGGTTACTTCAAAATTGTAAACAATTCAGTAAAAGCCGCTTTGGGAAAGCTCGGATATTCTGAAGAAGAAATTACTGATATTGAGAATTATACAAAGGGTATCCCGAAATTAAAAGATTGCCCAAGCATCAATTGGAATACGCTTCGCAATAAAGGATTTGACAATAAAACTATTGCCCATATCGAAGATCAATTACTGAATGTATTCGATATTAAATTCGCTTTTAACAAGTGGAATATTAGCGAAGAGTTATTGAAGAAAATTGGCTTGACAAATGAGCAAATTGACGACCCGAATGCCAATGTATTAGCAATAATTGGTTTCACTGAAGATGAAATCGAACAAGCGAATAACTACATTTGCGGAACGATGACAATCGAAGGCGCGCCACACATAAAAGATGAGCATTTACCTGTATTCGACACAGCGAATAAATGCGGAAAAATCGGACAAAGATACATTAAACACATGGCTCACGTCAAAATAATGGCAGCTGCCCAACCTTTTATTTCCGGAGCAATCTCCAAAACGGTAAATATGCCTGCTGAAGCTACCATCACTGATATTGATGATGTATATCTAAAAGCATGGGAGTTTGGATTAAAAGCAATAGCTTTGTATAGAGATAACTCTAAATTATCACAACCACTTAGCTCTAATATTATTTCCGGACTTGAGGAAGAAGTCTCTCTCGAAGATGAAGATGATTTAGACTTAAGACTACAAGGCAAAGAGTTCCAAGATAAATTAAAAAGCAAGCTCAAGATTATTCCAGAAAGAGAAAAACTGCCAACTAAGCGATATGGCTTTATTAGAGAAGCGTATATCGGTGGGCATAAAGTATTTTTGAAAACTGGTGAATACGAAGACGGTAAGCTTGGCGAGATTTTCGTAGATATGTATAAAGAGGGAGCATCCTTCCGCGGATTGCTGAATGGATTCGCTATCCTTGTTTCTAAAGCGCTTCAATATGGTGTGCCATTACAAGAATTGGTAGATACATTCACATTTACTCGCTTCGATCCTGCTGGTCCTGTAGCGGGACACGAGACTATCAAAAATGCAACTTCTATTTTGGATTACATCTTCCGCTCCTTGGGTTATGACTACCTCGGCAGAACAGATTTCGTCCATGTTAATGCTGTCGATGAATATAGCATCAACAACAATAATGGAAAGAAACACTTGGATCACGATTCTGAAGAACCGAGCAAGCAATTAATAGAATCTGGTGAAACAGATATGATTGAAGTAGAGTTATTCCCAAGCGAAGAAGAAACGCAAAGTTCCACTAAAATCGCAATTAATAAAATGAATGCGAAAGCAAGCGGATACACTGGCGAGCAATGCGAAAATTGCGGTTCAATAAGAGTGAAACGTAGCGGAAGCTGCACTGTTTGCGAAGATTGCGGCACTACAAGCGGTTGCTCGTAATAGATTTTATACTCTTGATTAATTTAATATCATTGATAATTAGATTAATATTAAGCCACTTACCCAAAAGGTAAGTGGCTTAATTTGTTTAAGTGAACAATACTTCTCATATTCAAATAATAATCCGCAGATCAGCCCCACAGCTAAAGCAGTGGGTTGAAAAATAATATCAACCCCGTCCTTTAGGACGGGGAGTACGATGTAGCAATCGCTAATTAGTATTTTACTGTATATTTAGTATCAAGATCGCGTGGGATTTTTGATAATTTCGCTATTGAAGATTCGATTTCTTTATTCTCATGTCCATATTTAGCAATGAGTTGCTTTGCAGCTTCATAATCGCCATCAGCTTCAATTTTTAGCACTATTCCTGCTAATTCAGCAACTTTATCCATAAATATTGCATCATTGATTTTGAATTTTCCATCTTTGATTTCGATTGCGCCAGTTGAGCGAAGGAAATTAAATTGAATATAATTTGCGCCGCCGTGAGCTTCTTCTTTGCCAAATCTCATTGAACGGAATAATCCTGCTAAATATGTAGAAGTAGCTTTCTTTAAATAATCAGCTTTATAGATACCTTGTTCTATTAAATATTTGTGATTATACATACTTAGGATATCAGCTTTGCATTCCTCGATAGTTGAATATAATTCTTTCATTGCCTTGCGAACGGATAATTTCTCGTTACCGAGGACGAATCCGCGTCCCAAAGTGTGAGATACTTCGTGAAGAGTTACGAAACTTGTGAAGGCTTTTTTATCTACAAATTTCAAATCTTCGCTATTCATTAATTCTTGTGCTATTGGTAAGACGATTTTCTCGAATTTTGCTTCCATCATATTCTTGAACATCAGTTTCTTTGCGCCCTTTAATTCATGCACTTTTGGGTCATTTGGCAAAGATGTAGCGATAGTCTTTACTGCTTCTTGGAAATCACCCGCGAAATACACAACATTTACGATATCGAGGATATTGCTCATTCCGCCAGCACTTTTGCGAATATATTTTTTATCATAAGGCAGATTTTGCTCTAATTCATCAATTCTTGATTTTAGTATTTGCAATTCTTTTGTAGCTTCTTCATCTTTTACGAATACTCCGCATTCCCAAGCTGTTTTATAGTTAAATAAAGCATCGAGGTAATTTTCAATTGGTCCAATAACTGTCTCAATTTTAGTATCCTTCATATCCATCCAAGTCATATCGCTTTGGAAATAATCATCTGTGCGGAAAGCTTGAGCGCGCACTTGGAGGTATTTCTTTAACTTTGGATCATCAGCGAATCCAGCAGCTTCATCAAGAAGTTTAGCAATTTGCTCAATTTCTGGATATTCTTTATAGAATGGCACTGCTACGAGCTTGTCGCCTTCGCGTTTCACAACTGTATATTGGCTTTCGAGTTCTGCTTTCTGCTCTGGATGATCCTTAATATATTTCTCGAACTCTTCTTTTGTTAGATCTTGTGGATAGAAATTAGCTACATCTGGCTTTTTGCTTGGACCATTGCCCACGAAGCGCGTTTTGCTAAAAATTACGTCGTATGGACCATAATTGATATTGATGTATCTTAATAGATCCTTAGCATAAGGAGTAGTCAATTTAGCGATTGAATCGCGAACAGCTATGCCATCTGGATTTGATTGCTTCCAGAAAATAATATCAGCGAGCTTTGCAACTTCTACTAACTTCTGAACTACTTTTTTCTCATTTTCAGTTAGATTGGATAAATCCGTTACAATCTCGTATTCTGCGAATGCAGCGAGCTTTTCTTTAAGCTCTTGAACTTCTTTTGGTTCAGTATTCATCACGTTTCCTTCTTTTTTATTGCAAGAGATGAATGATATTGCCAGCGCACCGGCAATGATTAGTAAAACTATTTTTTTCATTGAAATAAAACCTATATTATTTATAAAAATATTTTTTGCATTTTACGAAACATTAAATTACGACTTTCTTAACATATTTCATAATATTTTTGATTTTTTCAAATCAAGTTAATAATTATTCGCTTAGTTTTGATAATTGGATAATAGAATGCTTTTTCCCAAAAATCTCCGTTAATTCCAGTATAAATTAGAGAATTTATGATTTTGCATTTCTATTCTATAAAATCTTTTCAACAATTATGCGTCATCCTTTGTAATCACTCAAAATTTTAGTATATTTGAGTTCCAAAATTTGAAACATTATTATTTATAACATATTAAAATAACGGAGATATATAATGGAATTTCCAAATGAATTGAAATACTCAAGCGACCATGAATGGGTAAGAGTAGAAGGCAACACTGCAATAATCGGCATTACTGCTCACGCTGCAAGCGAATTGGGCGATGTAGTTTATGTAGACGTTGAAGGCGATTTAGCTGAAATCGTAAAAGGCGAAGTATTCGGAACTATCGAAGCTGTGAAGACTGTTGCAGACTTAATGGCTCCTATTTCTGGAAAAGTTATTGAGGTAAATACACCACTTAACGATTCTCCAGAAACTGTAAACTCTAGCCCATACAATGATGGTTGGATGTTAAAGGTTGAAATTGCAAATCCAGCAGAATTGAATGACTTAATGGATGCGGTTGCATATAAAGCCTTTATTGGTGAATAATTTATTTAATTTTCATTGCTAAATCATTTATCATAAAAACTCAATTAGCGGCAGAGTTAATTGAGTTTTTGTATTTTAATTAATAGTAGATTTCATTTACTTCCATTATTGTTCCCAATAAAGATTCCAATAAATAATAATAATTTTTTAAGAAGAAAATATGAGCAAAATAGATATTTCGCAGATAAGAAGAGAATTTAACTCCGGCTCATTCACTGAAAAGAATGCCGAGCAATCCCCATTTGATCAATTTGAAAAATGGTTGCAAGATGCTCAGACAGCTGGCTTCCTCGACCCAAATGCCGTTACTTTATCCACCGTAGATAGTAGCGGAATGCCTTCGGCTCGCGTGCTACTCCTGAAGAGTTTTGACGAAAATGGATTCGTAGTTTATACGAATTATGAAAGCAAAAAAGCATCAGACCTTGAGGCAAACCCCAAAGCATCAATGCTGTTTTTCTGGGACAAATTAGAAAGACAGATCCGCATTCAGGGGCGAATTGAAAAAATCACTCCCGAAGAATCAGATGAGTATTTTCAAACTCGATCATATACAAGCAAAATAGGTGCTTGGGCTTCCAAGCAAAGCAGAAAGCTATCATCAAGATATAAATTGTTGCGCGAAGTAGCTGGGTTCGTTGCGAAATATCCGGTAAAAGTGCCACTTCCGCCACATTGGGGCGGTTATCGCTTGATTCCTGAGTATTTTGAATTTTGGCAGGGACGAGAAAGCCGTCTGCATGATAGAATAACTTACGAACGACAAGAAGATAATTGGATTTTATCGCGAATATATCCTTAATCTTATTTTAATATAAAAATATCATTAACTAACTCACTAAACAAGAATATGGAACACATCACAAATATTCCAATTGGTCTATTAATACCATTTGCAGTAATGCTACTATCCATCGCAGTAATGCCGCTATTTGCTGAGCATTTCTGGGAACAGAACAAAAACAAACTTTACGTCTCGATTGCCCTAAGTATTCCCGTCATTGCTTGGTTCGCAATAACCGGCGATATGTGGCACATAGAAGAAGCCTTGCTTTATGATTACATACCATTCATAATACTGCTGGGCGGTTTATTCATCGTCTCAGGCGGAATATTAATTGAAATCACTAATCATCCAACTCCACTAACGAACACGGTTATATTAACAATCGGTGCCGTTATTGCATCATTCCTTGGAACGACTGGAGCAGCGATGCTGCTGATTCGTCCTATATTAAAAGTGAATCAAAAGCGCAAAAACAAGATTCATATCATTCTATTCTTTATTGCTATTGTAGCAAATTGCGGTGGCTTGCTTACTCCTTTGGGCGATCCTCCATTATTCATGATGTATCTCCGCGGAGCTGAATTTTCTTGGTTCCTGCATTTAGTGCCAGAATGGGCTATAGCGAGCGGAGTATTGTTGGTATTATTCTATCTAAAAGACAGATCTGCTTATAATAAAGAAGCAAAAGAAATAAGAGATCCAGGAATGAAGCCTACTAATAAGATCAAGATTTATGGCTATCACAATTTCGTTTTCTTGGCTGGTATAGTTTTCGCAGTAGCGTTTATTAATCCATCTAAGATTTCATTTATGCATGCTGGCGAGCCTTCTTCATTCATTAGGGAAGCCTTTATTCTCTTGATGTGTGTGCTATCATTGAAACTAACTAAAAAAGAAATCTATGAGCGCAATCATTTCGATTGGGAGCCGATAAAAGAAGTCGCCTATCTATTCCTTGGTATTTTCGTTACTATGGTGCCTTGCTTGATTTACCTAAAAACGAATGCGCATTCAATTGGTGTGGAGCATCCGACTCAATTTTATTATGCGTCTGGATTATTAAGTGGATTTTTAGACAATACCCCAACCGCCGTAACCTTCCATTCATTAGCTCAAGGGCTCGTAACTGGGGCTACACACGAAGTATTAGTGGCAGGTATCCCGGAAATCACATTAAAAGCAATTTCCACAGCATCAGTGTTCTTTGGAGCAATGACTTATATTGGTAATGGTCCTAACTTTATGGTGAAATCAATCGCAGAGAATAGCGGTATCAAAATGCCACATTTCTTTGCTTATATGTATAAATTCTCCATCATCGTCTTATTACCATTGTTTATTTTAATTCAGATAATATGTTTATAAGGTAATATCTTTATCAATAAGACAGTTAATAAAAAAAGGTAACCGCTCTACAATTATTTTGTAGAGCGGTTTTTCATTCTGTCTATTTTCCGATTTTTAGTTTTTCATATAGTTCCACAGGAAATTTGCCCAATTCCCACATCTTGTCAAATTTTTCAAATCCCATACTTTTTTCAACTTTGTCAAAAATAGCTATTACTTCAGAAACATAATCATCTACAGTGCAAGTTCCTTTCATAAACACCCAAATTGGAATACCTCCAGCATTATCAGGATCTTCATCGTCATCGTCATATATACCATTAAATATTTTGTATTCCTCGGGGTCATCTGCTTCAAATTTGATTCTTTCTTCCTCATCATCTAATCGCCATCTTTTACGGATTTGCCAAGTCGTATCTTCAAAAGTGGGACGATCATCACTATAAACACCAGATTCTTCCCTTAAGTCATAATAATAGACAAAATCAATCTCTCTATCCCATATTTCTTGTGACCAATCTAGACCAAGCTCAATATCTAATTCACTGTCAATAATACATTCCTTATATCTTGCATATCCATCTGTCATTTCGGTAGTAAAAGTAATTAGATAATCAATCACCTTATCATTTCTCTTTACAAGGACTAAATGTAGTTCTTCAAGTTCCATTTGAATTACGACACTTGATATTTTTTGCTCCTGAATTTCCAGAGCTGACTTCACTAAATACGCCGGAGTATTGAACAAAAAGCTGGCAGGACATTGAATAATCTTCTTACCGTTAGTTATTCTAAAATGACCCCAACCATAACCTGATACGTCAAACTTCATTTTTAACATTGTTATTCTCCAATCAATGATGTGCTAATATTATTCTCTCAAAATTATTAGTATTTATTGAAAATACCAAATTTTTGAGAATTTTTCTCCAATATACTCACTAATTAATATTTCAAGTTGCACTCTTAATTTAAAGTAAAAAAATATGCTATTAATATCAATTAAAAGTGTTATTTTTGTAGTTAATTTTTTACTTATTTCAAACTTGAATATTAATGGCTTTTAAATTATTCTCAAATGATGTTGCCATAGACCTTGGAACTGCGAACACGCTAATCTGGTCGAAAGGCAAAGGAGTGGTGCTAAATGCTCCTACTATAGTAGCTTTCGATAGATCAACTAAACATATAATTGCAATCGGACACGAGGCTCAGAGTATGATTGGTCGTACTCATAGAGACATTACTGTAATCAGACCAATGAAAGACGGTGCTATCGCGGATTTTGAAATTGCCGAGGGTATGCTCCGTGCTTTTATTCGTCAAGTATCTGCTACTTGGCAGCCCGCTCGCAGAGTGGTTGTGTGCGTGCCAAGCGGAATTACTGAAGTGGAAAAGCGCGCTGTCCGCGATGCTTGCGAACACGCCGGCGCCAAAGAAGTTCACTTAATCGCTGAGCCAATGGCAAGTGCCATCGGTATGGGAATCAACGTCCATGAGCCAGTTGGCAACATGGTAGTTGATATAGGTGGTGGCACTACGGAAATCGCAGTTATCGCGCTTTCTGGTATCGTAGCGCATGAATCTGTCCGCATCGCTGGGGACGAGATGACTGCTTCTATAGTTCAATATTTCAAGCGTCAGCACAATTTGTTGATTGGCGATAGAACTGGCGAGATCATCAAATGCCAAGTTGGCTCTGCTATGCCTTTAGATGAAGAGCTTACAATCGAAGTCCGAGGCAGAGATTTAATTAGCGGCATTCCTAAAATGATAGAAGTTAGCTCCGTGGATATCCGCGAGGCTCTCTCCGAAGCTGTTCACTTAATCGTCGATGCTGTTCTAACTCTTTTGGAAAGAACTCCCCCTGAATTAAGTGCTGATATTTTAGACAGAGGAATTATGCTAAGCGGTGGCGGTGCCTTGCTTAAAGGTCTTGATGAAAGAATCAAGAAAGAAACCAATCTCCCAGTGCATATCGCAGAAGATCCTTTGACTACGGTAGTTAGAGGCACGGGTGCAGTCCTTGATAATCTATCGGATTTCTCTTCTGTGCTAATAAAAAGCAATAGATTATAATTGATAAAGAATATAATTATTAAATAAAGATTCGGAATCAATGCAATGAAATACCATCAACGCTGGAGCTTCTCTTTGCAAAAGCTAATCGATTTTATTATTCGCTTCAAGGAATACATTACGCTAATTGCTCTGGCAATTATGTGTATGTCTTTTATTTCTATGGGCGATATTTCTCGAATCGGGGGATTTAGAACTTTCCTTGTGGGGACTTTTGGCTGGGTGCGAGAGACATTCGCTTTCATTCCCAATCCTCAGGCTTTACGTAATGAAAACAAAGCATTGCGCGAGCTAAACCTAATGCTTTCTAACGAAGTTACGAAGATGCACAGAGCAATCGCTGACAATGAAAACTTACGCGAATTGCTAAACCTAAGAGCTAAAAAAGAATTTGAATATGAACCAGCTACAGTAGTTGGGCGAACTAGCATCGAAATGAGAAATCATTTTATGCTGGATAAAGGCGAAGCAGCAGGCATCCGCGTAGGAATGATTGTCCGCACCGCTGCAAATATTACCGGTATCGTCGCTGGAACTACAAAAAATTACTCATTAGTAGAATCTATTAGAAATAGAGAAATTAAAATCCCTGCGAAAATCAACAGAAGTGCGATTGATGGCTTGCTCGTCTGGGAAGGCGGAGATGACTTTTATTTACAAAACATCCCAAAAGCCTTCGATATTAAAGTAGGCGATGCCGTCGTAACATCTGATTTCAGCTCGCGATTCCCAAAGGATTTGCCAATAGGCTCAATCGTTAGTATTAATGAAGAGCAAGGCGAACTATTTATGAGAATTAAAGTCAAGACTTTCTCAAGTTTAACAGACGTGGAACAGGTCTTCGTAATCAAGCATATCCCGGACCCAGAACGCGAGAAATTAGTAAAAGAATTAGATGAATTAATATTAGCACGCAAAGATTCGAGGAGCAAGCGAAAATGAGCGACGTATTAAAGCCAGCAATAGATATAAATTCAAAGAAAGTCCGCTACTTAATTTACGCAGGCGTAGCCCTCGTGATTTCAATTCTCCAAATACTATTTTTGGATACAATTTCAATCGCTGGAATGACTCCCGATCTATTAATTATCGTCTGTGTGATGATAGCTATCCGCGAGGGACAGTTCGAGGGAATCATCGCAGGATTTGCCATTGGTTTATTTTTCGATATTGTTTCTTTCGACCTGATTGGCACCAACGCCTTAGCCAAGATATTCGTCGGCTTCGTGGCGGGATATTTCTACAAAGAAGGCTTTCACCAAGCTACATTTAGCAATATAAAGTTCATATTCATCATATTTCTAAGTAGCTTAGTCAATAATGTGATTTATTATCTGATTTTTATCAAACCTATGGAACTTAGCTTCTTCACATTCTTCGTGAAATATGGATTAGCTATGGCTTTCTACACTACTGTATTTTCTGTTTTCGTCCTATTTTATAATATGCGAAAACGTATTTAATTTATTTATTTTTTTTCTGAGGACAAATGTATTTATCACAATTAGAAGTGATAGGTTTTAAGTCTTTTGCTCAAAAGACAAAATTTAAGTTCAATCAAGGCATTTCCGCCGTTGTAGGACCAAACGGATGTGGCAAGACTAACGTAGTCGATGCTATTCGTTGGGTATTGGGAGAGCAGAAATCTGCCGTCCTTCGTTCCGAAGTAATGGATAATGTAATATTCAACGGAACCAAATCACGCAAACCCTTAAGCATGGCAGAGGTATCCCTATTGGTTATTAACAACAGAGGCGTCCTCCCTTCTGATTATCATGATATTACAATTACCCGCAGAATTTACAGAGATGGCGAAAGCGAATACCTAATAAACAACTCAAAATGTAGATTAAAAGACATTACAGAGCTGTTTATGGATACGGGTATGGGATCCGATTCATATTCCGTTATTGAGCTAAAAATGGTCGAGGCAATCCTAAGCGGACGACCAGAGGAACGAAGACATTTAATCGAAGAAGCCGCGGGAGTAAATAAATATAAGCAAAGAAGAAAAGAAGCAACGCGAAAACTCCAGACAATCCAAATTGACCTACAACGCATTAATGATTTAGTAAGCGAAATCGAAAAAGCTGTTAATTCTTTTAGTCGCCAAGCTGCAAAAACTAAGAGATACAACAAGCTAATGGAGCGACACAAGGAATTAGAAACCGCTTTAATTATCAACGATTACCAAAGCCTTACAGCATCTCGAAACAATTTGCAGAGCCAATTAGAAAACGAACAGCTCAAAAAGAACAAGCAAACCCAAGAGCTTTCAGAGATCGAACAAGATGCGGAATTGCTCCAAAGCAGCATCAGCGAAATCAATCTACAATTACAGGAAATAAAAGATAAAGAGCTGAAGTTAAATTCATTAATTTCATCACTTAATCAAGAATTAGCCGTTGCGAAAGAAAAGATGGCTTCGTATTCATTCAACCGTTCCAGAATTGATGACGACAAAATCGAGCAAAGCCAGAAGGCGGAAAGCATCAAGAACAGGAATATCGAATTGCAGGAGAGCATTCTTTCTACAAAATCAGAATATGAAAATATCATCGCTTCCCTAAGCGAATTAGATAAAAATCGAAAAGATAAGAAGGAAATAGTCCAGGAAATTCGATTACAAATCCAAGAGATTAATAATAGCGCCAGCGAATTAAGAAACAATATTAATAATATTAAAAATAATATTTTCAGAAATAATGCGCGCAAAGCAAATCTCGATGAATTAGTAGACAAAGTATCCTTGGATATTGATAATTATCAAGCCGAGATAGAATCGCTAAATGAGAATATCAGCGATAAGCAAAAGCTAAGCGAGGAATATAACTCTTCGCTAACATCATTTCAAAATGAGCTAACTCAGGCGCAAGGCGAGAAATCTAAATTAAAAGAAGAAATCGACCTTTTACAAACTAAAATCAACGAAAATCAAAACCTCATTAGTTCCAAAAACGCCTCGCTTAATTTCCTAAAAAGCCTGAGCGATAGAGATGCTAACACAAACTATCTACTTGACAATAATAATTGGAAATTAGATTACGAAAAGAATCTATTGATTGAATCAATCGGCACCGATGATAAATACAGAATCGCAATAGAATCCATCATCGGGCAACTCAAAAATGCTTTTATCATCGATAATATTAACGATGCCGACAATGCAATCGAAAAGCTAAAAAACAGCAAAAAAGGTAAATCAGGCTTTATCGTAAATTCACTATCTAAGAATTTACCCAAAAATATAGCCATCAAATGCGATGATAAAATCTTCGGATATGCCATTGATTTGATACGAATAAACGACAATCTGAAGCACTTTTTATCGAATTACCTCGCCGATACCATCATTGTAGATAGTTTAGAAACAGCAAAATATGTAATCGATAATAATCTATCTAATTCAGCATTGACTTTGACGGGCGAAATTCTTAATTCCTCAGGTTATTTAAAAGCTGGCGGCGTGCTAAATAATGAAGGGCAAATCGTCGGAAAAAATGAGAGGATTAAGCTATTAAAACAAGAGATAGAAGCGGCAAATCAAGAGCTTTCAAGCCAAAAAGAAGACATCGCAAATATCAGAAATGATTATAATAAAATCGACTTAGATGCCATAGCTAATCGCATAAAATCCATTGAAAAAGATATTAATAATAACAATAATATCATCAATCAATTAAATGGTAAAATCACTGCGATTAAGCAAAATATTGACGCTTTCGAGAAAAATAGCATTCGATACACAGAAGAAAGAAGCACTATCGAAAGCGAAATTAACGATCTAAACAGCAGTTTAGAAAGCAATGAGCGGGAGTATTTGGAAGCAACGGAAGAAGCAAAGATCGTTAATAATCAATTAGAAAATGAAGAGAAAATTCTGAAAGCTGCCGAATCCGACTTCTATCAAGCAGAGATGAACAAAATTAGATTAGAAGCTAAAATTAACTCATTCAAAAATGAAATTGATAGAAACGTCGCTGAAATCACCAATATCGAGAATAAATTAGCAAGTTATGAAGATGAAAAGCTATCTCTCCAAGCCAAAATCCTCGAAACCGAAAAAGCTATTCAAGAATTTGAACGAAAGCTCTTAGAGAAACAAGACGAGCTATCCTCGCACAAGAACAGTTATTCTGACACAAATAGCAAGAAACTGCAATTAGACGAAGAAGCCAAGCAATACCACTCGGAGATTAGTATTAAGAGACAGGCTTTGGAGAAATGCTCTGAGTCAATTCATCAATTAGAATTAAAGTTAAGCGAAATAAATACTAATCTAAGAAATATCAATGAAAGAGCTTTGGAATTGTTAGAAATTGAGATTGAGCAATTCAATGGAACGCTCATCGAAATTGAATCCATTCCCGAAGCGAAAAAAGAATTACATGATATAAAAGAAAAACTCTCCCAACTCGGAAGCGTGAATTTCCTCGCGCTCGAGCAATTTGAAAAAGAATCGGAGAGATTTAATTTCTATAATAAGCAGTTAGATGATCTGAATGAATCAGAAAAGACATTAAAAGAAACCATTAGCGAAATCAATGATACTGCCGAGCGAAAATTCAGAGATACCTTTGCGCTGGTAAATAGCAATTTCCAAATGCTATTTAAAAAGCTATTTAACGAAGAGGCAGACTCGGAGCTAAAGCTAATGGGAGACAGCGTCTTGGATTGCGATATAGAAATAATGGCAAAGCCACCTGGGAAAAAACCTCACTCCATTGATATGCTTTCTCAAGGTGAAAAAACCCTGACGGCAATTGCCTTGCTATTCGGTATTTATCTTGTGAAGCCGAGCCCATTCTGTATCCTCGACGAAGTAGATGCTCCGCTCGATGATATGAATATTGATAGATTCTTGGGTATGATAAAGCAATTCAGCAACGAAACGCAATTCCTAATGGTTACTCATAACAAAAAAACTATGACAGCCGCAGACACCCTCTATGGTATCACAATGCAAGAAGAGGGAGTATCGAAAGTGGTATCCGTGAAATTCAACCAAGAAGAAGAATTACAAGAAAGATAGGACCAAATTATATGGCATATAATCATAAAACATATATAAAACCAGAAGTTAAAATGTATGACTTGATTTCCGAGAATCAATGTTTCTTGCTATTCTTGCAGCATTTTAATATAGATTTCTCTGTTGATAATAAAACAATAGAGCAGATTTGCAATGAAAATGGATATAGCCTCAATGCCTTCATGGCAATAGCGAATCTATACAATGATTTCTTCCCAGAACCGGGAAAGGAATACTCAATCGCAGATTTAGAGACAGTTCTAAAATTCCTTAAAAACAATCACCATTTCTATCTTAGCGAGAAATATCCAGACCTGCTCCAATATATAAACCAGCTAAGCGAATCCCACACGGGAGATGATATTAAGCTAATTCGCAAATTCTTTGGTGATTACTTTAATGAAGTAAAAGAGCATATGAATTATGAAGATACAAACGTTTTCCCGTATATCAATAGCTTGATTCAAAATATTAAATACGAGAGCAAATTCGCTGCTCGCGTTTATAAGGAACATCATTCCGATATTGAGACCAAATTAACAGATCTTCGCAGTTTCTTCCTGCGTCATCTGCAAATTCCCAATAATTTAAGCACAAAACGGCAATTTCTAAGAAGTTTAAAGGAATTGGAATTTGATTTAACCTTACACTCTCGGATAGAGGAGTTGATATTAATCCCTATTGTTGAGCAAATCGAGCTATCACAAAATGGATAAAAAACGCATAAATATTGTAGTAATCGAGCCATCAGACATCGTCTATGAAGGCTTATTTAGCTTGATAATGAAAGCAGAGAACAACTTGTATGTCTATCGTCTGCAAGACCTCTCAGACATTGAGCAATTATCCCAACACGGAGATATTTCTACGTTCATTATTAATCCCTCGATAATTCAGTATAAGATAAAAGAATTTACTACATTTAAATCCCATTATGCTCACGCACAATGGATAGCTTTGCTTTATTCATTATTCCCAGAGAATATTATCCAGCTCTTTGATCATTCATTCGCAATCAACGATGAAATTAATAAGATTATCCAGATAATCATTCATAATATGCGAACCGAGCAAGATGCCGTTATTTTAGACCTTTCTGACAGAGAAATAGAAATTCTACTGCTCCTAATTAATGGTTTGTCCGCTCGCGAAATAGGAGAGAAACTTGATATTAGCGTCAATACCGTAATCTCTCATAGAAAGAATATTACTGAAAAAACAGGGATAAAAACCCTTTCCGGGCTTACGATATATGCACTCTCCAAAAAGCTAATCCCAATGGATTATAATTTGTATTGATAAGAGATATTGGAGATTTAATACTCTCCTATCGCTTCTTTCTCTTCAAACTATATACATAAGCAAGCACTTCCGCCACTGTCTTGAATAAAGTTTCGGGGACTTCTTGGTTAATATCTACATTGTAAAACAAAGTCCTTGCTAATGGAGGATTCTCCACAATTGGAATATCATATTCATTTGCTTTCTCTCTAATTCTCGCTGCCATGTGGTCTGCTCCTTTCGCTACGATATACGGAGCATTCACTCTGCCGGGTTCATACTTAATCGCCACAGCGAAGTGAGTAGGGTTCGTAACTACGACGTCCGCAGTTTTCATATTTTGCATCATCAAGCTCATTATTCTGCTTCGCATCAAGCCCCTGAAGCGTGCCTTTACTTGCGGATCTCCCTGCATTTGCTTAGTCTCTTCCTTTGTCTCCTGCTTCGTCATCATCATATCAGTTTTGAATTTTCTCTTTTGATAGAAGAAATCAGCTACGGCAATGATTGCAAAGGTTAGTAACACCATTTTTAATAGTTGAGAGGAAGAGTCTACCATAAATCTCCCTATTTCTTCGATTGGCTTTTCGATTAACCCGACGGCATCGTCTGCATAATCGGAAAGGACTGAATATATTAAGTAGCCAAGCACGAGTAATTTCAGGAATGATTTGCC
>CAZGXC010000019.1:24212-28252 GCA_964529535.1 uncultured Hyphomicrobiales bacterium
AAAATGCTACAGGATTCATTATCTCTTATGTTGCTTGGAAATAAAGAGTTTTTTCATTCCCGAAAATGGATTAAAAATCTGTTTGAAATTAAGCCCTTCGGTAAATTTCTTGCTCGCAAATTTCAGTTTCACTTGCGATACTTCCCCGATAAATGCCCCCGCCCATGCTATTGCTACAATAGGAAGAGCAATTTTAACAAATGTCCAAGCAAAATCAGTAATATACATCACTGCATTGCTATCGCTCATGTTAATTGTAGCAGCATTAGCGAAGATATTCCGCATGCTCGTCATTACTCCTTCGACGGCATTGCCACCTAATGTAAATACTGCTGCCATTCCTATACCAAGCATAAAAAGAGTGGTAATGTCCTGACTTTTTGCTACTTGTCCTCTATCTCTCGCATCTCCGAGCCGTTTCGACGACGCTTCATCCGTTTTCTCTTGACCTTCTTTATTCTCAGCCATTATTTTCCTCTTTTATGGTGTTCGTATCGGGTTCAATGTTTGAATCATTTTTACTAATTCGAAATCAAAGTTATCGAATAATCTCTTGCTAAATAAAGTAACCAAAGAAAGCGTAGCAAATGTAACTAATAATCCCACTACAATTTTTATCTGGAAACTCATCATAAATACGTTAGTCTGCGGTGCAATTTTGGCGAGAAGCGCCAGTCCTAAGTTCGTCAAGAACTCAGCGATTAAAACAGGTGCTGAAATCTTTAGCGCAATAATCATCACGTCTTTCAAGATATTCATCAGGAGTTGGAATGTAGATTCTGTTACTGCAAATGTAGTTATAGGCACGGAACGAAAGCTAAGGAATAATCCCTCTAACATCAGATGATGCCCATTTATCGCAAAGAATACCATTATTATCATCATCTCATAGAGTTCGCCGAAAAGTGTCGGAGCTTCTTGGCTGGCAAACACCATTGATGCTTGAAATCCGAGATTGAAATCTACTAAACCACCGGCAAATCGCACACCCCAAAAAACAATATTACAAGAAAAGCCTATCAAAGCACCAGCTAAAAATTCCTTCAACACGAGAACGACTATCGTCCCTAATTGCATCTCAATTACTGGTTGTTCATACCAAAAAGCAGAGGATATAGTAATCGCTAATATTACGGAGAATATTACCCTCATCATCACGGGGACAGCATTGTTCTTGAAAATAGGACTACTTACAATAAAGGCACTCACCCTAACCAAAATCAGCAGGGTGATAAAAAATTTGCCCGTAAGCATACTAATGACGTCTGCGGTCATCATTTTAGCGTGGTCATCATTGTGAACATTTGAATCGTGAAGCTCTTAAGCACGGATATAATCCACGGAAGCAATAATATTATCATAAGCATCACTATTACTAATTTTGGCACAAACGTAAGTGTCTGCTCCGAAATCGAAGTAGCTGCTTGGAATATTGAAATCATTAATCCCACCACAAGCGAGATCAATAATATTGGACCTGCAACTAAAAATAAGTTGTAAAAGGCTTCACGAACTATCTGAACTACTACTAAATCTGTCATTGTTTTTCCTTTGCTTCCAAAATAAATAATTACATTAGAATGCTTTTCATAAGCGATTCAATTATCAAATACCATCCATCTACCAACACAAAAAGCAAGACCTTCACCGGCAGGGAAATCATCTGCGGTGGCAATAAGAACATACCGAGAGACATCAGAACACTCGCTATCACCATATCGAGGACTAAGAAAGGAATAAATAGCAAAAATCCGATTTGAAAGGCTATTCTTAGCTCTCCAATCGCATAAGCTGGGACAATTGTCCAAGTGCTAACTTCATTAATATCATTAGGTTTATCTTTGCCACTTAACTTGATAAAAAGTCCCAGATCCTCCTCGCGAGTATGCTTTAGCATAAATTCTCGAAATGGTTTCACCATATTATCAATTGCTTGTTGTTGGTTGATTTCCTCTCTCATGTAGGGCTGCAAACCATTTTGATTTGCTTCATTAAGAACTGGTTGCATCACATAGAAAGTCAGGAATAAAGCAAGTCCCGTTAGAATCTGATTTGGTGGTTGCGAGGTCGTCCCAAGCGCTTGCTTTAAGAAGTGGAAAACTATTATTATCCGCGTGAAGCAAGTCATCATTATCAATATTGAAGGTGCCAAGGTCAGCACAGTCATTACCAATAATATCTGTAGAGTCATCACATAATCTTGATTACTATCAGCTTTATCAACATTAATTGATAATTTCGGGATGGGCATAGTCCCACCCGTGCCAATTTGCGCATTAGCAAAGTTCGGCGCAAATACGAGGAAAATATATGTTAGTAGAATAAATATCTTTCGCTTCATTTTATTGTTTCCAGCTCTTTAATTAATTTCAATCTTTTGCTTCTATTCATAATTTTTGAATTGTAGATATTGCTCAAAAAAATCAATATTCATCTGGGATATTACAATGTATATGCCATAATTTGTTGCGAGAAAAAGGCAATCGCCATATTATTGAAAAATAAAGAGTTAGACAATAGGTGAAATTATTCAGTCAGCAAATGTGTAAGAATTTTCAGAAAAATACGAAGTAGAAATAAACCAGAATTTTGATTAATCACAGACATTTGAACAATTTTAGCCTAAACCATTCTTATATGTTGCGGATAGAAGAGAATGAACAATCCTTTATGGTAACAAGATGTTTTATTTTAGATTTTAATAATAATACAATAAAATTTGCTTATTTCACTCTAAATAAGACTGTAAATATTTGTAATAAATAAAATTCTATATTAATAATGAACGATAATAATATTAATACTAATAATCCACAACGTAGAGAGAAAAGACCCGATTGGCTAAAAATAAAGCCACCATCAGGCGAGAATTTTGCAAAAGTAAAATCGATGCTGAAGGAAAATTCACTGAACACAGTGTGCAAAGAAGCTAATTGCCCAAATTTAGCTGATTGCTGGAATTGCGGCACTGCTGCCTTTATGATCCTTGGCGACACATGCACCAGAAATTGTAAATATTGCTCTGTTACACCCGGAAAACCGCTCCCACCCGACGAAAACGAACCGCAAAACTTAGCAAACTCCATTAAAACAATGAAGCTACGCCATGCTGTAATCACCTCTGTAACAAGAGATGACTTAGCAGATAGCGGCGCAGCCTTCTGGGCAAAAGTAATTACAGAGGCGAAAAAAGAAAATCCAAATACAACGATAGAGGTGTTGATCCCTGATTTCAAAGGACAAGATGATCTGCTGAAAATTGTCTTCGATGCGAAGCCAGATATTTTAAATCACAACGTGGAAACAGTGCCAAGCGTCTTCCCTATCGTGCGTCCCCAAGCGCAATACAAGCGTTCTTTGTATGTGCTGCAAAAAGCCAAGGAGGACGGCTTCACTACTAAATCTGGGATAATGGTCGGACTTGGCGAAACATTTGAAGAGATAATCGAAACGATGCGCGAATTGCGCGAGATTGGCGTCGATATTTTTACAGCTGGACAATATCTGCAACCGAGCAAATCCCATTATCCAGTGCAGCGATACGTGCGTCCCGAAGAGTTTAAGGAAATTAAGCGAATTGGATTAGAATTAGGATTCAAGCACGTGGATGCAGGACCATTGGTGCGTAGCAGCTATCACGCTGAGATGCACTAAGGTGTAATTTCCAATTACGAATTACAAATTACGAATGGTGCTTATCAAATTTTATCTGAAAATTTTCACCTACAGCTAAAGCAGTGGGTTGATTCTATTTTTTTATTACTCAACCTCGTCCTTTAGGGCGAGGTTTTTCTTTATGCCTCTGATTAATGGTGGATTCGACAAGCTCATCCAACGATGTGCCGTAGCCTGAGCTTGTCGAAGGCAAGGCAATTCATTTTAAGCAAAAAAAATAGTCTATCATTTTCTGAATGATAGACTACGACTTATGAAAAAGATTAATCATGAAAAAGATTTATTATCTTTTCTTATTATTTAATCAATTGCGGAACCGACGAGACTCGAACTCGCGACCTCCTGCGTGACAGGCAGGCGCTCTA
>CAZGXC010000020.1:0-603 GCA_964529535.1 uncultured Hyphomicrobiales bacterium
ATCCCCACAAAATAACAAACCTTAATTCCTTAACTTTTTTCCACTTTTTTTGAGAAAATATTTGACAACCTTCTAAACACGCGCTTAGTTGTGTCAATTTCCTTAATTCTGTTCATGTAATTAGCACTTTAATGCGCGAAACTAATTCTTCAACTATAACATTATTCTCTCTCTTTTGCATATTTCTATTTATTTTTTTGTATTTTTGCAATCCAATGAATAACTCAAATGAAATACTATCCCTAAGAAACTTCAGCGTTAATATCAATAATATTAGCATTCTGGAGAATTTAAATTTCTCTGTCAAAGCTGGGGAATATATTTCTATTATCGGACCGAATGGAGCCGGAAAATCTACATTAATCAAAACTATTGCTGGTATTCAGAGACATTATGAGGGCGTGATTGAGCTTTTCGGGCAAAATCCCATAAATGCTTCTGCCCTCGAGATAGGTTACGTCCCACAGGTTAAAACTCTTGATAGGAACTTCCCAGCGATTGTAATAGAATTGATAGTCTCCGGAATTACCAAATCGTGGAATTGGAGAATCAGCGCGGAAAATCGCGAAAGAGCGTTGAAGGCTTTAGAAAGAGTTGGGCTTA
>CAZGXC010000020.1:613-7541 GCA_964529535.1 uncultured Hyphomicrobiales bacterium
TACTCATTTAGCTAATCGCAGTCTGAATACTCTGTCGGGTGGAGAATTGCAGAGGGCATATTTCGCTCGAGCAATTGTAGGGAATCCCCGCATCCTGCTATTAGATGAAGCGGCAAGCGGCGTAGATACCAAGGCAGAAGCCGATCTGATTTTATTGATTGAAGAATTTCAGGAGGAAACCAATGCTGCCGTTATCGCAGTTACTCACGATTGGAACGCAGCCTTCCATCATTCCGATAGAGTATTAATGATTAATACTAAGCAATTATGCTTCGATGAGCCCCGCAAAGCATTTTGCGACGAAAATTTACGCCTATTATTCGGGCATATTGGTCATAGCCACGATATGAAGTTCGGAGGGCATCACCATGATTGATATATTATTAATGCCCTTTATGCTTAGGTCTATGGCTGCTGGGATTTTAGTCGCCTTTATGGCAAGTTTGCTCGGTCCCTTTATTGTTCAACGCAAGATGAGCTTCCTCGGTGATGGGCTTTCTCATGCCGCTTTTGGCGGAGTAGCTTTGGGCTTGCTATTGGGATTCGAACCACTTTGGATAGCAATTCCATTCACTTTGATAGTCTCGCTTGGTATTGCTTTGCTAAAAGATAGGACGAATATCGAGGAGGACACCTCCATCGGTATTTTCTTCGCCGTATCGGTTGCGTTGGGCGTTGTATTTTTATCTTTGAAAGAGACTTACACAGCCGACGCATATTCTTATTTATTCGGTTCAATTTTATCGATTTCGAATGTAGATCTGATAGTCTCTCTCGTGATGACAGTTTTTACAGTAATTGCGATGATTTTATTTTGGAAAACTTGGGCATATAGCACATTTGACAGAGAGTTAGCAAGCGTTGATAAAATCAACGTGAAGCGCGCAGATATGCTGCTTTCGGCATTAATTAGCTTGGTGATTGTCCTCTCCGTTAAGTTGGTTGGCATTGTGCTGATTGCTTCATTTTTAGTTATTCCGGCAGCATCAGCGAAATTAATAGCCCGCAGATTTTCCCAATTATGTATATATTCAGCTGTAATTGGAATTGTGGGTTCAGTCCTTGGACTTATTATTTCCGTGGCAATTGATATGCCTTCGGGTGCAATTATTATTCTGACTCAAGCAAGTATATTCCTAATCCTAACGCTTTTTTCCATAAAAAGGACATCAAGATGAGTCTGTTTCAGGGAATTAGCGGTATCTTGTATAAGGAATTTAAGGGCGAGATTCGATCTACATATATCATCTCCTCCATCATTATTTTTTCAATCGTTTCAGTAGTAATTTCATATATGGCATTGGGGAGCCTGCTTTCTGATGCGCGCATAATTAGTGCTGTTTATTGGTTGATCCTATTTTTTATCGCAATGACCACACTTCCGCGAAGCTTTATTAGCGACGAGGAAGCAGGTGTTTCTATCTTGCTGAGACTAAATTCGGATAGTTTAGCTATCTATTTCGGAAAGCTGATTTATAATATTATCAATAATTTCCTTTCTGCTTTGGTAACCGCAGTTGCTCTATTTTTAATTTCAGACAGCGCTTTAGCGGATCCCTTAGTATTTATCATTAATAGCGTATTGGTTTGTATTTGCTTCGCTGCAGGTAGCACAATTCTCTCGGCGATAATTGCAAAATCCTCGCAGAAATCCTCGCTTTTGCCAATATTGGGTTTTCCGATACTTATCCCGATCATTTATCTTGGTATTGATATTAGCGCACAGGCTATTGCTGGTGCGGAAGCCAATGCTTTCGATTTACTCTTCTTGTTGCTTTATCCCCTTGTATTAATCTCCCTTTCGGTAATTCTCTTTGATTTTATTTGGTATGAATAAGAGGGGGGGCATACATTTACCCTTAATTCAACTTATAAACATCGCTTTCGTCCTCGCATTCTTGGAGAAGCTCTGCGAGGGTCTTGCAAGATAGTGGATCTTTTGCTTTTGCGGCAATCTCCGTTGCTGGAATCAGGACGAATTTCCTCTTATTCATAAATGGATGTGGCACGATGAGTTTGTCGCTATGAATTACTTCATTCCCATATATAATTATATCAATATCTATCTCCCTTTCGTGCCAACGCTCTCTGTGCTGGCGACCCAATTCGAGTTCTATAGTTTTGCAAGCGGCAAGTAGTGCGAAGACAGATAGATCGGTAAAGCCAGCCAAGGCAATATTAATGAAGTTTTCCTGTTCCTTCACGCCAAAAGGTTCTGTTTCGTAGAAGGAAGAGCGAGTAATATTATTCATAACTCCTCTAACTTCAAGCAAATCGCAAGCATCATTGATGTATTTGATTCTGTCGCCGATATTCGAGCCAAGCGACAAGAGAGCATATTCCCTATTTGAGTTTTCCATTATTTCCTTTTAAAATAGAGAGTTATCTCTGTGGATTTTATTTAAATCATATCCAAAATGAAGGTATGACAAATCTGTTGCTATTCTTCCGCGCGGAGTTCTCTGGATGAAACCTTGCTGAATTAGAAACGGTTCATACACCTCTTCGATTGTTCCGGCTTCTTCGCCGACAGATACGGCAATATTCGATAGCCCTACAGGACCTCCCTTAAATTTCTCAATAATTGATAGGATTATCCGCTTATCCATTTCATCGAGCCCGTATTCATCAACCTCAAGTGCTTCCAAAGCAAGCTGAGCAATAGCTAAATCAATTTTCCCATTTCCCTTCACTTCAGCGAAATCCCTTGTCCTTCGAAGTAATCGATTGGCGATTCTTGGGGTGCCACGGCTTCGGCTGGCGATTTCTACTGACCCATCAGAATCTATTGGAACATTTAGTAGAGAGGCTGAACGAGTAACTACCTTGCTTAAATCATCTGTATTATAATAGTCTAAGCGGTTTGTAATTCCAAAGCGAGAACGCAGCGGGGAGGTTAGCAATCCGGCGCGAGTTGTGGCTCCAATCAAAGTAAACTTTGGTAGGCTAAGTTGCACGGAGCGTGCCGCCGCACCCGATTCTATCATAATATCGATGCGGTATTCCTCCATCGCGGAATACAGATATTCCTCTACAACGGGAGAAAGTCGATGGATTTCGTCAATAAATAAAATATCTCTTTCTTCTAAATTAGTAAGCAAGCCAGCTAAATCGCCAGCTTTTTCCAGAACGGGACCAGACGTGATTTTAATATTGCTGCCCATTTCTCTGCTAATAATATAGCTTAGAGTTGTTTTGCCGAGTCCGGGAGGTCCCGTCAAAAGGACGTGATCGAGAGCCTCTCCTCTATTTTTTGCAGCTGATATGAATATTCTTAGATTTTGGACGATTTTATCTTGACCAGTAAAATCATTAAAAGTTTTCGGTCTAAGAGCTGCTTCGATTTCCTCTTCGTTTTGCGAAAATCCACTTACTGGCGATTCTTCTCGATTGGTATATTTAGACATTATTTGTTAATTAGCTTGATGAAATTTATTTTTTATGAATTAAATTGTAGATTACTTATCATTATCCACAGGAATGCTTTTAGTTTTCTTCGGCGTGATATATATCCTCGGCACGGCATTTGGATATTTGGATTTTAGTTCCGTCAGAATCTTGTTTTCCAAATTAAATGCCTCGCCGATAGTGCTTTCCCCCGGCATTAAAATATCAATTTCAATGAAGATATTATCACCGCTTCGGCGTGTCCTCATCGATTGGTATTCGAAATCTTTGTGTTGATTATCAAGGACGAGCGAAAGGAAATCATATAAAATTGGCTCCGGTAAGTTCCTATCCAAAAGATTATCGAAAGCTGCACTGGCATTTTTCAACAAAGGAATAAGCAAATATAAGAAAAATAGCGCGGAAATCCCCAACTGAAGAATTACTGGATTAATATCAAAAGCATCTTGCATACTCAATGTAAACATAGAGAAGATAATCATCGCAAACTCCTCTGTTTGCAATAAGTTACTCTTCAATAACTGTTTGCGGAATATCTCTTGATGCGAGGCATTATAATATTTATTAAGCGCGAAGTTCTTGAAAAATACGACTGTCAAAAGCAGGACATAAACGATGGATAATTCGAGCTTATTATTAAATACCTGAAAGTTTGAATTGCCCTCGCTATATTGAATTGAATAATTAATGAGCATCCCAATAAAGTAAAGAAGTGATATTGAATAAACGCTAATTCTGCTTAAAATTGATAGATCTTTGTATTTTCCGTCGCCGTAATCATATTGTAAATCGGGTGTATAGGATAAGCGGATATTTGCTCTGTAGAGTAAGAAGACCATGAGGCTGTTCGAGGAAGCGAATAATCCCAAGGCGATAAATATCGGGAAATTAAGAACGACGCCAAGTATCAGCGTAGCAAATGCGCTAACTATTAGCAAACTTAAGCATATTTTAAGATATTTATTGGTAATGCTGTGGTTCGCAGATGATTTCTGTCGAGTAATTGTATTTATTCCGTCCATTTCTTTCATTAGATTTTCTTCAATTCTTTAGAACATAAAAATAAGGAAAAACCTTTAATTTCCCAAGTTGAAATAACAAAAAAATGAATTTAGATATAAAAAAAAACCCGATTGTATTCGGGTTTCTTTTATTATCATTTGCTTGACTTTGAATAATCGTCGATAATACTCTTTATTATTTGGTATTATTTGCTTTCAGTCTTTTTTGTAGTTTTCTTTGCTGGTTTTTCTTCAGATTTCTCATCAGTATCAGCTTTTTTACGAGTAGTTTTTTTAGCTGGCTTTTCTTCAGATTTCTCATCAGTAGTAGCTTTTTTGCGAGTAGCTTTCTTTACAGGTTTTTCTTCTTCTACTTCCTCGCTTTTCGCTTCTTCTGCCACTTCTTCTTTTGGAGTATCTTCTCTACCAATTACTTTGCCAGTAGTTTCGTCGATTTCTGCTTGGACTTGGTTGAATTTTTCCAATCTTTCCATTTCATTCTTTTGATGTTGCTTTTGGATGTATTCATCAAAATCAATTTCATTTGTTGTGCAGAAGTCGAGCAATAAATCCATTAATTTTTTAATTAAAATATGGGATTTGAACTCATCGTTAGTTTTAATAAGGTGGCTTAGGTTGTCTAATGGCACACCTGGGAACATTTTAGAGATATTTTCAATATGCTCTTCGATGTCGCTTTCTTCGATTTCAATTTTTTCTTTTTCAATGATTTTTTCAGAAATGAAGTTCCATTGAATACCTTTTTTAACTGTATCGCCAAAATATTTGTCGAACATTGGCAGTTCTTCTACGATATCTTTTTCAGTTAATTTTACTTTTTGTTGTTTATAGAAATCTATTGAGTATTTTATTAAGTTGTCTTTGTAAAATTGACTTGGCACTTCGAACTCGTGCATATTCACGAGGCTTTCGATGATATTTTCTTCAATTATTTCGCGAGCTTTCTCGTCCCATTTTTCTTGAATTTGGAATCCAAGTTCTTGCTTGAAATCATCGACGTTATCGAATTTATTTTGAGATAACATCTTAATAGCATCTTCATGAGCAGTTAGCGGAACGAGTTTCTGGATAGAAATAATTTTATATGTTGAAACAGCACCATTTGGATGAGTGTATTCAATTTCGTCGCCAGCTTTTTTATCGATAAATTTCTCTAATAGCTCGCTTGGATATCTTTCATCTTTAAGATTTAGATCAAATTTAGTTGGTTTTTCTTGACTTGCTTCGTCGCCTTCGGCAGGCTTTAGCGTGTATTCTACTTTTACTTCTGAAGCTAATGTTTCAACAGTATCGACATCTTCTTTTGTGCCATTCATCTCGAGTATTTTGTCGAGGTGTTCGTTTACTTCATCATCACTTACTCTGTGGATAGGCTCTTCGATAGCTATTGAACGATAATCGCCGAGTTCAAATTCAGGATTTGCTTCAAATCTGAGCTTGAAAGTAGTTTTACCATTTTCTTTAACAACATCTTCCAAAGCTGGCTGGCTAAGGATTTTGATATTGTTTTCTTTTGTAATTTGCTGCAAATAATGATTAGCAGTATCTAAATCAGCTTCGGATTCTATCTGTTGCCCGTAGAATTTCATGATCATATTCCTCGGCACTTTGCCTTTGCGAAAGCCTTTAATATCAACGCGTGGCGCTACTTTATTATAAGCTGCATTAAAGAAATTTCTTGCTTCATCTTCGCTTACAGTTACTTCTAATTCTCTTTCGCAAGCATTAATTTTTTTAATTCCGTATTCCAATTTAATTGCCTTATTAAATATGATTATTATGTTGTTAATTAGAAAAAGTGCGGATGGGGAGACTCGAACTCCCACGAATCGCTTCGCTAGATCCTAAGTCTAGTGCGTCTACCAAATTTCGCCACATCCGCATATCAGATATGTTTGAGGATTTCAAAAATACGGCTTTTTTTTTTATTCACCAAATATTTTTTTTATTTCAGTAAAAAAAATTATTTAATTCGCAATCGGGGCTTTCGCCTTCTTCTTTATTTCAGCATTTGGAGCGGGTTTGACAGCTGTTGCCTCTGCTGTTGGCTTTTTTTCTGTTTTGGGTTTTTCAGCCGGAACGGGAGCTGGAGCTGCTGCATTTGTAGCTGTTACTTGGCTTTCTTCGCTAATGCTTGTGCTGTCTAATCCAATTGCTTCGCCTTGGGTGCTAAAGTTGAATTTTCTTTGCTTATATGGCAATGTTTCATTTGCATATATTTTTGCCATTACTTTTCCCCAAAGTGGTGCTGCTGCTTCGCCTGCGTATCCGTAACCACCGGTGAATGTTACTCTTTTATCATCGAATCCCATCCAGATTCCTGCAGCTAATTGAGGAGTAAATCCTATAAACCAAGCATCGGCGAAATCGTTCGTCGTGCCTGTTTTGCCGGCAGCTTCGCATCCTGTGAAGAATGAACGCACCTTGTAGCCCGTTCCGCCGTCAATTGTCCCACGCATAAATCGGGTTAGGTTTATTGCGATTTTTGGAGAAACAGC
>CAZGXC010000020.1:7551-9090 GCA_964529535.1 uncultured Hyphomicrobiales bacterium
TATAGTATGGAGCTTGATATACGCCTTCGTTTGCGAAGGTAGAAAATCCTGAGATCATTTCAAGTGGATTGACCTCTCCCCCAGCTCCGAGAGAAAGTGCTGGCACTGCTCGAAGCGGTGATTTCACTCCCATTCTGCTAGCTAAATCTACTACTTTTTGCGGACTTGTATGCTGAGTAATCAATCGCGCTGAAACTGTATTGACAGATAATTGAAGTGCTGTGGCTAGCGGTAATGCGCCTTCCTTGCTTCCACTTGGCGACCATGTCTCGCCAGATGGCAATGTATATGTATAAGGTCCTGCATCTATGGCTGCGTTGGGATCTAATCCTTGTTCGAGAGCAGAGGCATATACAAATGGTTTGAAAGTGGAGCCGGGCTGCCGCTTGATTTGCGTTACGTGATTAAGTGAATATTTTGCGGTGCGGTTTTCTCTCATAAATTTCGGAGAGGCTCCGACCATTGCTAATATTGCGCCTGTGCGGGGTTCGATAACAGCCATCCCCACTTGAAGAGTAGTTGATGCATTTTTTACAGAATCAATAAAAGCTTGATTTTGCGCGTATTTTTGCTCAATCCCTGGCTTTGCTGATGGGTCAGCTGATACGTATTCTTGCGTGTTTTTTGCCGCTTTTGCTACTAAGTCTTTAAGTAGTTTTTGTCTACTATTCCAACTCCATGAGGCATTAAATATTTTTTGATAATTTGCTAAATGTTCTTCTACTGCTTCGAGGCTTGCTGCTTGGACTCTTGAATCGAGCGTCGTATGAATAATTAATCCATCTCTATAAAGATCGCGATTGCTCAGTTTCTCGTCATCGGCTAATTCTTGTCTTATCATTTCTACAAAGTGCGGAGCAAAAAGATTCTTATTAGTCCTATCTTGAGGAGAGATGAAATTGATAGGTTCGGAGCGCGCAATTAGCCTCTGCGTTTCGGAGATTTTATCATTGTCCTCCATTAGATATAGAACGTAATTCCTTCTATTTACGGCTAATTCCATACCTTTCGAACCATTGTATTTCTCGGGTCTTTGGAGTAAGCCGACGAGGAACGCAGATTCTGCTAAAGTTAATTCCTTCGGATCTTTATTAAAATAGACTTGGGCAGCCACGCGGATTCCATAAGCGCCCTTGCCGAATGATACTGTATTTGCGTAAAGTTCTAATATTTCTTGTTTTGTATAAGTTCGCTCGATTTGTATTGCCGTAAATGCTTCCTTTACCTTACGGCTCATAGTTTGTTCCATATTAAAGAATAAACCACGAGATAATTGCTGAGTAATGGTTGAAGCTCCGCCCTTAATATCAAACATGAGGATGTTCTTCAGCCCAGCTTTTACAATTCTACCTAAATTAACGCCCCAGTGATTATAAAAATCTCTATCTTCTACCGAGATTAAAGCATCGAAAAAGTAGCGAGGAATGCTATCGAATGGCACCCATACGCGTCGCTCGATGAAGTAATTATCGAGGAGTTGCCCGTCGGCGCTATACACTAGTGTAGCGAAATTTTGCTTCGGATTTTCTAATTGTTCCA
>CAZGXC010000020.1:9100-28203 GCA_964529535.1 uncultured Hyphomicrobiales bacterium
CCAAAGAAGGCATTTCGCCAGAAATAACGATGCTGATATAAATCATTATTCCGATAAAGATGGCGAAAAAACCGCCAAGCAAATATATTAAGAACTTTTGAGGTGTCATTGTCTTGCTACAAAATCAATTCAAAAAATAGAACATCAAAATTAATCAATTTTTTATTATTATCCTAAATAATAATGGTTAATGTATGTTTTTATTTAAAAAAATATTACACAATGGCATAAAATTTGTAACTTTTCGTAATATCATACGTGTTATATAGACAAGCATTTAGTAATATTTATAAGAAAGAATGACATGAAAAACGCACGCAAATATACGCCATTGTTTATGATAGTCGTAGCGTCGGTGGCTTTCGCTGCTTATGATTGCTTCAAACGATATGTCAAGATTCAATTCTGATATTTTAATTTTGAATGTATAATTTTGGATCAATAACTCAATAAAAAAATAGCCCCACATTCAGTAAATATGAGGCTATATCAATAATTTTTTAACCTTTCGGTTAATTCTATCTTCCAGCTAATTCCTTAGCATTTAGCTAATGCTTCATCTAAAGCATTGATTAACTCATCTACGTCTTCGATACCAATTGCGATTCTGACTAATCCATCTGTGATTTTTGCTTGTTTTCTAAGCTCTGGTCCCATTGATGAATGCGTCATTGAAGCTGGGTGCTGGATTAATGATTCCACTCCGCCCAAGCTAACAGCTAATTGGAAGATATGAATATTATCCATTAATTTTTTGCCTGCCTCGATACCGCCCTTTAATTCCATTGCTATCATGTGCCCGAAGCTGGAAGCCTGTTTTTTGCTTAATTCATGCTGTGGATGGCTTGGCAATCCTGGGTATGCTACCCATTCTACCTTTGGATGTTGCTCAAGGAATTTCGCTACTTTCATCGTGCTTGCATTCTGAGTTTCTACTCTTAATTTCAGAGTCTTCAAGCCTCTATGCACAAGGAATGAATTAAATGGATCAATTACTCCGCCGAGGTGATTTAAGACTTTGCGGAAATGTGCGTAATCTTCAGCATTCTTTACGATGATGATTCCCGCGATAACGTCTGCGTGGCCATTCAAAGATTTTGTCATTGAATGTAGAACGACATCTGCACCTAATTCAAATGGACGTTGGCAAATTGGACCCATAAAAGTATTATCTACTACTAACCTTGCTCCGTTTTCGTGAGCCAAATTAGCCAAAGCAGCAAGATCCGATACGGCAAGCGTAGGATTGCCAGGAGATTCTGTGTAAATTACTTTTGTATTTGGTTTGATCTTCTCTTTTACTTTTTCAATATCAGAAGTATCTACCAAATCATATTCTACTCCTAATTTTGATAAGAAGTTTACTAAATATGAAGAAGTAGGACCATATACTGAATCCGCGCAGATAATGTGATCTCCGTTAATCAGCATTGAGTGCATAGCAGTAGTTACGGCAGCCATTCCGCTTCCGCAACCTAATGCTTTGTAGCCACCTTCGAGTGAAGCGACAGCATCTTCCATTGCTTCGACGGTCGGGTTCCTCATACGGGAGTAAATATAACCATCTTCTCTGCCCATAAATAGGTCAGCGCCGTGGTCTGCATTTTTGAATCTAAAAGTGGAAGTCTGGTAGATAGGCGTTACTACTGCACCGTATTGATCTTCCTTTATGCCCGCATGCACGCAACGGGTAGCTATAGAGTATTTTTGAATATCTTTCATCGAATTATTTATTATATTTAAAACTTCGTTAATTATTTGCAAAATTGATCAAAAAAACATTAATAAACATTATATCTTCATTATATGTTTTTCGCTGTATCGCTTCCAACTACTTTGATTGCTAATTCGCCTAATTGCTTGTCATCTACTGGAGACGGGCAACCATCCATTAGGGAAAGACCGCTTGTAGTTTTTGGGAAGGCGATTACGTCTCTGATATTATCAGTGCCGCATAGTGTCATCACTAATCTATCTAAACCAAGGGCAATTCCGCCGTGAGGAGGTGCGCCATATTTCAGTGCTTTGGTGAAGAAACCGAATTTATTTTCGATTTCCTGCTGACCAAGATTCATTAATTCAAATATTGTGTGCTGAATATTCGGATCGTGTATTCTGATGCTACCTCCGCCAAGCTCTGAACCATTTACAACCAAGTCGTATGCTTTGGCACGGACTTTATCCGGAGCTGTAGATAGATTATGCAAATCTTCATCCATAGGAGAGGTAAAGGCGTGGTGCATCGCAGCGAATCTGTCTGCTTCTTCATCGTATTCAAATAGTGGAAATTCCGTAACCCAATGGAAAGAGAATTTATCCTTTATCTTATCATAAACACCGCTTTGCTTAGCTATTTCAATGCGCAATGCTCCTAATACTGTGTAGGTGCGAGTCCATTTATCTGAAACGATGAGAATCATATCTCCATCTTCGGCTTGAGTAGCTTTCTTAATTTCTGCTATCTCGTTCTCGCTTAAGAATTTTGCGATTGGTGAATTTACTTCGCCCTTCTCAAATTTCATCCATGCTAAACCTTTAGCACCATATTTTTTAGCAAAATTGGTTAGCTCATCAATCTTCTTTCTTGAAAATTCTGCGCATCCCTTGGCATTCAAAGCTGCTACTATTCCACCGGATTTAATATTATCGGTAAATACGGAGAATCCGCAATTCTCTACTATCGGAGTTAGTTCTTTCAGCTCTAAATCATAGCGTAAATCTGGTTTATCGCTACCATAACGGCTCATTGCTTCGTGGTATGGCATTCTGCGGAAAGTCTTCTCTATATCCATTCCTAAGACTTCCTTCCAGATGCGTCTAATTACGCCTTCTGTCATAGTTAATACATCGTCAATATCGACGAATGACATTTCGACGTCGACCTGAGTAAACTCTGGCTGTCTATCGGAACGCAAATCCTCGTCTCTGAAGCATTTTACTATTTGCATGTATCTATCAAATCCAGATACCATTAGAATTTGCTTGTATAATTGAGGGGATTGCGGCAGGGCATAAAATTTGCCTCTATTGATTCTGCTCGGCACGAGGAAATCTCTTGCTCCTTCGGGAGTGGATTTCATTAATATAGGCGTTTCTACTTCTAAGAAATCATTCTCGTAATAATACTGATGCAGTATTTGATATACTTTGTTGCGCACAATGAATTTATTTTGGAGAATTGGACGGCGGAGATCTAAATATCGATATTGTAGCTTAATTTCCTCCGAAGTTTCAATATCATCAGAAACTTCAAACGGTGGCAATTCAGCCTTGTTGATTACTCCGTAATCCTGCACGAGCATTTCGACTAAGCCAGTCGGCATTTTCGGGTTTGGTTTTTCTCTCTTGCGGATAATTCCCTTTGCCCAGATTACAAATTCTTGTTTTAGCTCGCTGGCTCTTTGCGCTAATTCCGCTTGATTTTCGGGTTCTATGATCAATTGCATCAATCCATATCTATCCCGTAAATCAATAAAAATCAATCCGCCGAGGTTGCGGACGTTTTGCACCCAGCCATTTAGGATAATTTCTTGTCCTTCGTTATTTTCGCGGGCATCGCCGCATTTCATTGTTCTTTTTTGAAAGCTCATAGTATTTATTATTATTTACATTATTAGTATTCTTAAATATCGTATTCTTACTCTTAATTATTAAATTGAATCATTAGATTGAATTATTATCTCGCACCGAGGCGGATATTAGCATTAATACCGTTTTTATGTAGTGTTCGGATGAAAACATTTATAGTTTTTAGCGTAGAATCTAATTTAGCAGCGAACTGTTTGTCGTATATTATCTTAGAGGCTAAGCCTTTCCCATCTTTGATTTCGCTGGTGATGGATTTGACATCCGATGTAATCGTCGCCAAATCTTCCAAACTAATCTCTGCTTTTTTCATTATTCCGCTTAATTCATTCATCTTGATATCCACATTATCAAGCAACTTGGATAATTTCGGTTGATTTTCCTGCAAGAGAGATTTCATATCAAAGGAAACGTCGCGCAAATTTCGAGCTGCTAAATTAATGTTTTCCTTGTTGTTCTTCAACAGAGATTGCAATTCACTTGTAGCCGCTTCTGTGAAAGCGAGCGTATTGCGAATGTTTTTGCCAACT
Organism: uncultured Hyphomicrobiales bacterium; assembly: GCA_964529535.1. Lineage (GTDB taxonomy): Bacteria > Bacteroidota > Ignavibacteria > Kapaibacteriales > UBA2268 > CALLXS01. The sequence goes on from CAZGXC010000020.1 coordinate 13,216, forward strand.
TCTCCATCTGCGAGAATGCTATTTATAGACTGGAGAGTAGTGTCAAATGAATTTACCAAATCCGTTAGCTTGAATACCATTCCGCCAGACATTGCGATTAAATCGGCGATATCCGGAGGGGTAATTCCGGGGATTTCTGTATCAGCTTTGAGTTTCTGCCCAGAATTTCCGGGGAATATTTCTACTTTCTTCCCACCTGTTACCTCTAAAATTGAAATTCTTGCGCTTGCGTCTGAATACAAATCGTCAATATTTTCCATTTCGGCAGTAATCATCACCGCTCCATCTCTATTTTCGATTTTGCTTACGGTGCCTCTCTTCACTCCGTTTACCAAAACAGGGCTTGTTAGTTGGATACCTCCGGAATTTGGGAATTTAATTTGCAGTGGGGTAGTTTTCCCGATTTGAAATCCCTTCCCTAATATTATTCCGGCGATTAGTAATACTAAAGCCAGAACGGATACAATCCCTACTTTTATTTCCGCTGAACGATTTTCTTGCATATTATGTATAGTATTTTTTACTCTTCTATTGCTTGTAATTTTTATTACTGGTATTTTCTATTGCTTGTAGATGTTCATTTGCCTCAAATCAGAGCACATTTACCGCTTGAAAAGCAATTCTCTGACTTGGGAATAGTTTCTAAATAAATGATGAAGCCCTTAATATACATTTAAGGGCTTTTCAAAAATAAGTATTTTTTGCGAGATTTTAAAATTAAATATTAAAAGGCAAGTCTTCGATAGATGATAAATCTTCTGGATCAGATGGTATGAATAGCTGATCATCGGAGAAGGAGTTCATTCCGAAATCCTCGTCTTGGGCTTTCTCGAAGAAAGATTCATCTTCAGCTTCATCTTTAGTTCTCTTTTGATCTAGCATAAGTAAGTTATCCGCAAGAATTTCCACAACGTGGCGCTTAGTGCCATTTTTATCGTCAAAAGTCCTTGTTTGGATTCTGCCCTCTACGTATACTCTGGAGCCTTTATTTACGATTTTATTAATTACTTCTGCTAATCCTCGCCAAGCCACTACTGTATGCCAATCAGTATGCTCTTGCATTCTTCCATCTTTATCTTTCCAATTTTCAGAAGTTGCCAATCTGAAAGAAGTAACAGGTATCCCGCTTGGCGTATATTTTAGTTCCGGCTCTTTCCCTACATTTCCAATTAGCATTACTTTATTGAGAGTTCTTGACATTTGCTTTTTCCTCTATATTTTCAAATTTTCGATAATATTTAAATAACACAAAATGGCACAGAGCGTATTGTTTATACGCTTTGTGCCATTTTTATTTGGATTAATCATCATTGTTTAGGCAGGCATTTCTGCTTAGACTAATTTTGATAATTTTCTTGAAACTGCATTTACAGTTTCTGGTTTGTCATACTCGCCACTTTTGATTTTATCAAAGAATTGAGTATAATTTTTAGCAGTATCAGACAGTTCTAATTTATCTACTTTTGGTGGCGGAGCCATCACAGTAGTTATCGCGCCATTATTTGCTGAATGATTTTGTTGCTGTTGCTGTTTTTCGACCTGTGCAGTATTATTGGCATTGTATGCTGCCATTTGATTTTTAATACTACTATTGTTTTCTATTATCATTTCTTTACTCCCTATTTATATATTAATAGATTTTTTTTTTGACTTACATCTTTGAGTTGTTCTGCAATTTTATTTTTTTTTCGATTGATACATTCTACGACATGTTTATTAATATCTAATATTTCAGCAATAACTTTTGCTTTTTCGAGCATAATGCTATTATAAATATCAATATCGTCTTGTTTAATTGAATTAATTACTTGTATACATTCCTCATTATCGGCAAAAATTTCCGATACTTTAGAAATATTTTCTAAAGTATCTAAATTTTGATTGCATATTTGCAGAATAACCCTACTGTTTGCCAATAGAGTGTCAATATTGTTGCTTAGTTCTAATTGTTTAGACTTTTGCATCTGTTACGGCACCTGCATTTGTTAGCTGAGCAATCATTTTAGCGATTTTAATAGATACTTCGGCAGGGAATTGCTTCAGGACATCTTTTGTTTCCTTGTTGATAAATTTCATTATCATTATTTTTGTTTCTTTGTCTTTATCAAATCGGACGTCAATATCTTTTTCGCCAAGTAAATCTTTTACTTTTTCCGCAAGAGCTTTATAATCAGTCTTGCGAGATTCCAATTTTATATTCTCTTCAAAGGTTTTTTTCTTTGTTTCTTCGGCTACCTTTTGATTTGAATTATTATTTACTACTCCGAATTCATTGGATTCGAATAATGCTCTTAAGTATCTTTTGCTATCGGCGATATTGCTATTATCGTGGTTTAGCGAAGCGCCTGGAGTATTTACTGATATTACTTCTGTTATCATGAGTTTTTACTTTCTTTAGTGCAATATTCGCTTTTGTTAACTATAACTATAACTGTTGAACATATTCATCATTGAGTTATACTGAGAATTTGATTTGTTGAACAATTTCAGCATTTGCGTATATTCTTTGCGTAAATTATACGCTGCATTGTCTATTCTGCTTTCTAATGCATCAGTTCTTTTTTTGTTTGCTTCTAATTGCTGATCTATTGATTTTCTACGGACATCGAGGACGCCATCTCTTTCATTTAGTCCATTGACCACTGAGTGAATTTTGGAGAAGAATCCGTCTTCTGAATTAAGAAAATGTGATAATCTCTCTGTGCCACCATCAGCTTTGATTATTGCCTCCAATTTTGATGGATCATCTAATGTCAGCAAACCTTCTTTGTTCATCTTGAAGCCAAGAGCTGTAATGTTTTTAGGTGTAGATTTCGCGGTTTCTTCGTCGGTTGGAGTTCCTTCTTTTGGCTCAATCTGCGCATAAGCAATACTTCTTAATTGAGTTTTTAATCCGCTTACAGATGAATCCGTGCGGGACATTGTTTTATCGCTATTCAAGTGCTTTACAATATCATTATAAGAGTTCATAGCTTCTTTGATATTATCGGCAATCTTAGAGCCATCCAACACTGTTGAAAGGTTTACGTCTTTGTCTGTTTCAGCATGCACTTTCAGCAGATTTAGCGTAACTCCTGGGAGCATATCGTTCACAGTATTCGTAGATCGCACCACATCAACACCATTTACATTAAGCTTGCTGTTTAAATCAGATGCATTCGCAACTTTAAAGCTTGCTTGCTTTTTATCAGTATCAATAGAGGTTCTATCAGAATTTAAGTTGCTTAGTCCGAGCAAATCATTCACACCGGTGTTAGTGCTTTCTGGTGCAGTAAAGAAAGATAAGTCTAATTTATTATCTTCCCCAGTGTTTTTTGCTGTAAACGTCAAGCGTCCCGTAAGCGAAGTATCCTTCATAAACGACACAGAGAAATTAAGATCTGATTTCGCATTGAAGGCATTTGAAATTTTCTTCATTGCTAATTCATTAGTTTCCGTGCCATCGAATCCAACTTTTACGGCTATATTTTTATATTTATTTTCGATTGGGTCGCCATCTTTATAATCTTTATTGAGGACTTTTACATTATAAGTAGTCTCCCCTGCTGCAATGCCCGAATCAATAGCATTGTAGCTTTGCTTTCCTATAAAAACATCATTAGATGCTAACTGATTTACTCTTATGCTACTTGTTCCGATTACCGAAGTGTTGTCAGCACTTGCCTTGACAAAAGATTCATCGCTTGAAGTAACTTTTCTAGCAGTAAGCAATTTGTCAGCAGTAGTTTTAAATTCTGAGTCAAATTTCTTATCTTTATCTAATCTGAAGAATTTATCGAGACTTGATGTCATATCGCTGATTTTCGACTTCAATCTCGTAAAATACAGCCTTTTATTTTCTAATGTTGTTTTTTTTGTGTTTAGAGCATCTACTTCTGGTTTGCGCGTTTTCATATAGGAATCAATTAATTGTTCCATTTGATTTGCATACGCACCACTTGAAGATGAGCTTGATACTGAGTTCACAGCCATTTTGTTTGCTCCTGTTTTTAATTAATTATGAAACTATTCAATTTGAAATGTTTGGTTCCATGCATCGCGAAGCCCTTGAATAATTTTTTCTGCTTCGCTATATCTTTTTTGATAAATGCATCTCTGGCAATATTCATATAGTCTATATAATCGCGTTGAAGTTTCTTCATATTCAAAGTTGAGAGCACTCATTAACTCTATAAGGACTCTACCCATTTTCTGCACATCGCCTTTTTTATTACTTACAAGGTAAAGATCATACATCTTCAAGATGATTTTCTCTTTGCTCCAGGACAATACTTCCTGTTCTAAATATGCGGGTAGTTTTCCACTTTTGGGATTCCCATAAGCTTTTTGAGCAGCCATTTGCTGCGCTATAGTTGCCATATTAATGATTCCATTCTATTAAATATTATTTTACATAAGATTGAGCGGGACTATTTATAACGCAGTCCCGCTCAAAATATTTTCAAAACCATCATTAGCTATTCAACTATGTGTTCTCTATCCTTGAGGAATAGCTTGCAAATTATTATTCCGATTAGCGCATTAATTGCATAAATGCGTTTGGATTTTGGTTAGCTTGTGCTAATGAAGTCAATGAAGTTGATTGCAAGAACTGTTGCTTAACTAAGCTAAGCTGTTCTGAAGCCATATCAGCATCTTCAATTCTAGAAATTGCAGCATTGTAGTTAGTAGTTTGAGATTTCAATAATTCTTCCTGAGAAGTAAATCTGTTCTCAATCGCACCGATATAAGAAGCAACTTTATTGATGTTGTTTAGTGCCATTGTTAAGCTCTGCATTGTAGCTTGGACGTTATCAGCACCAGATGCAAATATGCCTAAATTAGTTGCACTTACACTATTCAAGCTTGCTAAATTTAAACCTAATACACCAGCAAAGTTATCCCCCTTAGTATTTGTGCTAAAGTTATTTCCTACTGAACCCTTTGCAGAATCAGTATTAAAGTCTGCATTATTTGTAGTTAAGTCAATACCGATTGTTAGAATTGTGTTATCTGATTTGAAACCAATTGAAAACTCACCTGAGTAAGAGTTATCGATCAATTGCTTGCCACCAAATACTGTAGAATCAACTACTGTTTGGATCTGCTGAGCCATTCTGTATGCTCCTTTTGCAAGAGATACTTTTTCGTCTGTGCCAAGAGCACCCGAAGAAGCTATCGCAGCTGCATCTTTAATTTGAGTCATCAAATTATTGATGTTGTCCAAAGCGTCTTGAACGATTGCTGTTACGTTTTTAGCATCATTTACTGATTTCAGTGCTGCTTTTAATGATCCATTACGTGCTTGTAAAGCGCGTGATGTAATATAACCTGCTACGTCGTCTGAAGCAGCGTTGATTCTCTTTCCTGTGGAAATGCTCAACTGATGTTTCGCGATTGCGTTGCTGCTGTTCATTAATGCGTTATAAGCATTCTCTGCAGGTGTATTTGTTCTGATGCGGGCGCCGCCCGAAATTGATACTGGCATAAAACCTCCGTGTATAAAAAATTTAAAATAAAATTTGAGGCATCCTGCCGAAATGTTGTTTGTTCCTTACAGAAATAAATATCGGCACTATTTTAACAGAACTTTAGTTTTATTTTTATTTTTTTTGAAAATTATATTCTGATGACGTACTCAAGGGTCAGCATGTCGCTGTTGGAGCGGATTCCAGACTTATAATTATATTTTTCGTAATCTAAGCGGAAGTAGGAATTATTCCCTTCTTTGAGGTGAAATGTTAAGCCCAAGGAAAGTCTTCGGGGGGATTCTTCCTTGCTATCCGGTGTTTTATTATAAATTTCGTAGCGAATTGCCGGGGTGATTTTTATGATTGGTAAATCACCTCCTATATTAATATTATATGATAGTATTCCAAACACAGACCAAAAGTTTGTATTGATTGTATCTTTATAGCTTTTGCTCGCTGCTTCTACGTCTATTAAGAAGTCTCCTATCTGATGAGTATAAGATGCCCCTATCATTTCTGCCGTTTCATAAGTTTTCTTTACTTTATCTGTTGTGATTTGTCCTTTATAGCCAGATAATGTAAATAATGATTTGCTAAAAGGGCTGATAGATAGCTTCCCAGAGACTGCTTTCTGCAAATCATGCTCAAAGGAGTTGGAAGAGTTACCATTGAATATTCCAAATTCTAATTTGATTGGCATGGATTCTATTGGCAGGGTATAGCCGAGCATTACGCCGACGTCGCGCATGTTCTTGGCAAGCCTTTTGGTGATGAAAGTTCTATTTGCGAATGAGTAATCTGCCGGATTGCGCTGATAATCATTGGAGAACGGCACTTTGAATTGCCCAAGAGTGATATCTAAATCTTTGATGGGGGTGTAAATGATTTTTGCGTCGTTCATATCCATATCTTCTTTATCCATCCAATCTATCTCTATTTTGTATGATAGCTGGTTAGTTATTTTGCCTTTTACTCCGAAGCGGGCATTGCGCACCATAAAATTCATATTCTCCGTGCTGAGGTTTTGCTCGGCTTTGGTTCGCACCAATGCTAATATCTTGGGGGTGATGTCTACTTTTTCTTCGGAAAGTAGAGAAATAGGTAGGATAAATACTATTACTAATATTATCTGAAATAAGATATGATTTTGAAATAGTTTTGGAATGCTGTAATGGTTTTGCATATAATTTTATTGTTATAAAAAATGCAAAAATAATTACTATTCTCTTTTTGTTAAAGGATTTAGAGCAAATACTTTGATAATTAACACGGGCTTAACTTAAACTTAACATAAGTTCAAAAAATTAACCAAAACTTCACACAATTATTTCTTTTGAAAATGATGATAATCACGGAAGGAACGGAAGGCGCCGCCCCATTTCCAACCCATTTTTATAAACTCTTGGGTGATGCTGGATTCTTGCGTAAGTGTGCCGCGTCGCTTTGGCTGGTAACTTGCTCCTGCAGGGGATATTCTCTTGCTGTATACTACTGGGTTGAAATATGGATTAATATCAATCGCTAAGCCGTATGAATGCTTGGATAGATTCTTTGAGCCGCTTACTTTGCGATAATTGAAAGATGAAGTGTTGTTGTCTCGCATCGAGGCGGCATCGCTCCAATTGTAATGGACGATTGGAATACATTTATGGATGGGGAATTTTTCTGCGAGCATTATTTCGAATATCTTTTCTATCTCGCTTTTGACTTCCTTTGCGATGACTAATTGCCCACGATGGAGCTTCCCATCTGTCGAATAATAGCTTACGTTCAGCAGTATCAGATTATTTATTATCTCTTTCGGGGCATTTGTGCCTTTGATTGCCTCGGCGAAGCTCATATTTGAATCAGTTATTATTTCCTCGGAAGCAATTCTTGAGGCGAATATTATGCTTAACAATAATAATACAATTGATTTTCTTATTATTTTTGGCATTTGTGCTCGTCGAATACCATTAAACAATAATCTTTATATGGGCTGCGGGGGAGGCGTTCCATTGTTCTGGAATATTCATCATCGCTCAAAAAGCCCATGTATAAAGCGATTTCCTCGAGGCAAGCTATTTTTCTGCCTTGTCTTTTCTCTACGGAGTGAATAAAAGTCGATGCTTCGAGCAAGGTCTCCGGAGTGCCTGTGTCGAGCCAAGCAATTCCTCGTCCAATGATTTCTACATTCAATTCATTTGTGCGCAGATATTCTTTTTGCACATCGGTGATTTCTAACTCTCCACGTTTCCCGGGCTTAATATTTCGTGCTATTTCGCTTACTCTTTTATCAAATACATAAACTCCGGGAATGGCATATTTGGATTTTGGGACTTCCGGCTTTTCTTCGATGGAAATAACTTTCCCATCTTTCGCAAATTCTACCACTCCATAATCTTTAGGATTATTGACAGAATAACCGAAAATTGTGCCACCGATATTGCTTTCAATTGCTTTGCGCAGGAAGTCTAATTTGCCATAGAATAAATTATCGCCTAATACAAGGCATACTTGATCGCCAGCAATAAACTCCTCGCCAATAACGAAGGCTTGAGCAATGCCCTTCGGTTCGGGCTGAATGCGATATGTAATATTAATTCCCCATTGCTTCCCATTGCCAAGTAATTTCTCGAAATTAGGAGTATCAACGGGAGTAGAGATAATTAGAATATCTTTTATTCCGGCGAGCATCAGCAGTGCTAATGGATAGTATATCATTGGTTTATCATATACTATTTGAAGTTGCTTGCTTGAAACAGCAGTGAGAGGATAAAGTCGAGTGCCACTTCCGCCAGCTAATATTATACCTTTGGTATTCTTGCTCATATCTGAGTGTATTTTATTTTTTTATATTTTGTTATATGAATGAATATTTGAAATTAGTAATGTCTATCTTATAACAACTTGTTAACCTGCTGGCGTTTAATATAATCCACAATTTGCTTAACGTTTTCGGATTCTCCGCGCTTGCATATTACAAATGCGTCGTCGCTTTCAATTACGAAAATATCTTTGATACCGACGGCACCAATCATTTTATTTGTAGAGCTAATAAAGCAATTTGCTGTATCAATCGCAAGGACATTCCCTTCGATTAAGTTATTGCGACTATCTTTAATCGCCAGTCTGTAAATTTCGTCCCAGTTGCTTAAATCGCTCCATCGGAAGGAGCCTTCCACCACGAACACATTCGATGCGTTTTCTAAAATACCATAATCTAATGATACGGATTGAATCTGGCGATAAACGTATTCGATTTCTTCTTTGGATGTCTGGCTAAAAGGTTTATTGCGAAGAGTTTGGAAAAGAGCATCATTCTCCGGAAGATATTGCGCAAAGAGCTCGCGGAAGTTTTTGAGCGACCAACCGTAGATACCCGTATTCCACAAGAAATCGGCGGAATCAATGAACCTCTTAGCTGTCTCAACGTCTGGTTTCTCTGCAAATGCAGCACTATATCTTACGCCCTTTTGGTAATATTCTTCGATTCCTGCTTCGGAATTTCTAATTTGCACGTAACCGTATTCCGTAACTGGTCGAGTGGGGCGCACTCCTATTGTTACGATACATTTTTTAAGATTAGCGAACTCCGCAGCTAAATCAATACTGTATTGAAACTCTCTAATATTATAAATAGAGTGATCCGCTGGGAATGCCATCATAATAGTATCTTCGTCATACTTATCTTTAAGAAGTAGGTCAGTAAGTGCTAAGCACGGGGCAGTATGTTTGCCAAAAGGTTCTAATATTACATTTCCCTTTGGGACTTGTGGCAGTTGGTCATATATTAATTCCTTCATGTCTTCGGAAGCCACGATATAAATATCCTCTAAATTGAAGACGGGCATCAACCTCATAAAAGTATTTTGTATCATCGTGCCTTCGCCAGTGAAATGCACAAACTGCTCTGGAGTCTTTTCATTGGCGCGGGGCCACAACTGATTGTTTCTGCCGCCTGCCATTATTACTGCTACTTTATTCATATTCTGATACTAATCAAAAGTTAAAAAAAATATTATATCTAAAATAACTTATTGTGTTTTACGATATATTACATAAGTTTGCAATATAACATATTTTTTCAATAAAAAGAATATAATTTATGCTAAATAGAAAAAATAAATTCACGATATTATTGGCACTGCTCTTGATTTGCCTGCCGATTTCCTTGTTGCATAGCAAAGAAAATCTTGATAATCTATCATTGCTTCAAAATAATAATAGTAAATTTATAAAGCAATTAGAGGGAGAATTGGCACATGCGAATATTAAAGTTAAAGAAATTAGAATAAGCGAGCATAGTTCTGCAGGATTTTTGCATAATCTAATTATTACTGAATTATCAAAAGCTAAGCTGCTGACAGCTGATTCCGCAGATTGCGAGCTTTTTATCACCTTATTAAGTAATAATGTGATTTATAATCCAATCAAAGATTCGAAAGATTTGGTGCAGAGAGTTGCCGAGACGAATTTAAGCTATCTATGTAATAGAGGCGGAAGCAAAATCTTAAGCAATACCTATCAAAATAGAGAAATTGATACAGTTTCTATTGATAATATTGCTTGGTTGGAACGCTCCGAGCTCCCATTTGCGAAATCCGCCTTGCCAAAGCAAGAAGAGAGCTGGTATAAGAAGTATATCGCTCCGGCAGTAGTAGTAACCGCTTCTGTAATTACAGCGATATTGCTATTTACTGTTCGCTCCAAATAAAAGATTTTCTATTTATTATTATAAATAAAACTAGAATTCAAATCTTTCAATAGCATTCATCACCATAGCCTCGTATTTTCCTGCTAATTTGCTCGGGAAAATATATCTATGAATAACGATAGTATTGTTTTTGAAGAATCCCACCATATATTGCGTAAGCTCTTCTTCATTTACAGAATACTTTATTTGATGCTTAATATACTGAAAGAATGCCCCCTGCCCATATTTAGAGAGAGGTTTCTGCTTCTCTAATTCTATATGTGAATTATACGCATTTTCTACGGTGCTTGCTGCGTATGCTTTTAAATATCCCAAGAGTTCCGTTGGGGTCGATAATTGAATAGTTTTTTTCGGGTCAAGTATTTTCTCTACAATTACTCCTACGATGAATCCCTGATTGAGATCTTGAATATCCTCTCTGGTTACACCCATAGATATTACTTCGCTATCAGAAAAATTAGTTTGATGGAACTCCGCTGGCAGGTAAATTTTCAGTTGATTCGTGGAATCAGCGAACACTTTACACTTCGTAATATCCACCCTATCATCGTGTTTTAATATATTTTGCGCTTTAATATGTTCCAATAAAGCTTTATCCGCTTCCGCTGCGGCTTCATCGCCCAATTGGTAATGAGCGAAAGCCCTATTCATTATCGCATCTTCGAGCAGAGAATCAAGGCTAAATGCTTTCGAATAATCATTAATAGCATCTTCTGTTTTATTCAATTTAAGAAGCGAATTACCTCTATTTAGGTATAAACTTGGGTTGTTCGGATCGGATTGCAATGCCTTGTTGTAGTATTCAAGGGCATTATCGAATTGCTCCCAACGATAATATGCCAAAGCTATGTATTTATTGGCATCTGTCTTTTCTGGGTTTATTTTCAACACTGTTTTGAAATCATTTATCGCTTGGAGCAAATTGTCGTAGGACAAATTATACAAAGCCCAATCATAGAGAATATCAGCATTTGTGCTATCGAGGGCAAGAGATTTTTCGTAATCTTCGAGAGCATATCCGATGCTATCTGTTTTGCATTTAGCCAAAGCCCGACGATAATACGCATAAGGGTTAGTGGAATCAATATCAATAAACCGGTTGTAATCTCCAATTGCTTCATAATATTTATCCAACAAAACGAAAAGTTCGGCTCTACCGATTAAAGCTGGTAAAGATTTGGGATCTTTCGCTAACACCTTGGAATAAATTTGCAATGCTTTGTCGAAGTCCATTTTCAGCGCATACTGCTGAGCTTTATCGATTTGCTTTAATATTTCATTCTTCTGCTTGGGAGATTGCTTGCGTTCCGCTTTGCTTGGTTTGGCATCAGCCATTCCAAAAGCGAATAGGAAACAAATTAAAATTAATATTTTATTTCTCATTTTGCTTGTTTTTGTTATCTAATCTTGTAACATCTGTTACTGTTAAGACGTATACCCAAGGTGTATATTATTCATAGCACTAATAATATTGTGCATAATGCATAATGCACTGCGAGGCAAAAAATTGCACTTTATTTTGTGTTTTGTTTCGTAACTTTGCTGTCTATAATGGTGTAAGATCCTTTCCCCCGCCCTGAAGGACGGGGTTGATAGTCTTTTTTCAACCCACTGCTTTAGCTGTGGGAGACAATCAATAATCTTGCAAAGTATTGATTACGATTTACAATCATCAGAATAATAATTTTTTATAATATTAATAATTAACTATATGAGAAAATATCTTCTACTAATCGTTGCTTTGGGCGTTTGCCTATCAGCACCATCGCTATATTCTCAGCCACTTAGCTTTATGAGCTATCGCGATTTGGGAATATATCAGCATACGTCTCCCGGAGCTTTCCGCACTGGACTCTTTGGCGTGGATAATCCGGCACTTTTGAATTATAACAATACCTCTATTGAGGGAATGTTCGCTTTTGGAGTTCCCGGAGTAAGCAATTCCTCAATCTATAATGGAGGAATGTTCTTTCAAATGAAGAACTCTGGCTTCGCTATGATAACTACAGAGGTAGGCGAGCATAAAATTCACGATTATCGCTATTCATTGGCGTTCGGCGGTGAAACTTTTGGTCTCGGAATGAGCTATGGTTTCGTCGGTGGGGACAAAGCATTCTTCGGCAGGAGTAATACTATCGCTTGGGGAGCATTGCTTCGTCCATTTAGCTTCCTGTCTTTATCTCTTGCCCAAACTTACGCAATTGATAATAATGATGCTGAATCAGTTGTAGATGTTGCTATTCGTCCAATTCCAAACCATCTGCTCACCTTCTTTGCTGATTATAATTTAAATCATAAAAAGAAAATCGACGAAGGAAATTGGAGCGCGGGAATTAACTGGGAATTTCTTAATGGTATTCGCGTTTCCGGAAGATATTTCCAGAATAAAGGATTTAGCGTAAGCCTTGATTTAAGTATGAGATACTTGGGTGTGGGAAGCATAAATACAGTTACTCCTGATAATCAACTTGGCACCTCGATGAATTACTTCAGAATCGGCGGACCAAATAGAAGCATAATAAGTAACACACCAGATAATAAATGGGTAACAATAACTTTGGACGACGAGCTGCCATATCGCACTACTCGCTTCCTTAACGAGAAAACTCCTTATTTGACATTCTTATTAAAATTAGAAGATCTAAAAAAAGAAAACCATGCCAAAGGCGTGATAATTGATGCTAGAAAATTAGCTGTGCCAATGGAAAAGGCTTGGGAAGTTCGCAAAGTATTAGCAGAACTAAAAGAACAAGGCAAGAAGATCATTGTCTACCTCGAGCGTAGCAGTATTGGATCATATTACTTTGCTTCCGTTGCCGATAAAATCATCCTCGACCCTCTCGGAGAGATTGAACTCAAAGGGCTATCTATGAGTCGCAGTTATTATAAAGATTTCTTCGATAAAATTGGATTCGGATTCGAGGAATTGCGCTTATATAAATATAAATCAGCTGTAGAGAGCTTTGCTCGCGATACTATGAGCGAAGGCGATAGAGAACAACGCCAGAGATTGCTCGATTCATATTATGAAACTATGCGCGCAGATATTTGCAAAAGCAGAAACTTCACTCAAGAGCAATTTGATAAGATAGTTGATGATAGAATAGGATATAGTGCGTCTGCTGCTTTAAAAGCTGGGCTTGTAGATACTACTGCCAGATGGGAAGACAGAAGCAAGATGTATTCATACTTCGAGACTGGAAGATACGACTCAACTTATAAAACTAAAATAAAGAACGAAAGATCACTATTTGCCCACAAAGATACAGAGCCATTTGATGATCAATGGGGTGGCAAAAAACAACGCAAAATAGCCGTGCTATTTTTGGAGGGCGACTGCTCAATGGAAAGCGGTATCGAAGGGCGCAGCAATGCGAAGATACTAAAATCAATAATTGAAAATCCCGAAATAGAAGCTGTTGTATTGAGAGTTGATTCTCCGGGTGGCGACGCTATGGCATCGGATTACATCGCTGACGTAGTTCGCCAAAATAAGAACAAAAAACCTATTATTATCTCTCAAGGTTCTTACGCCGCTTCTGGTGGCTATTGGCTATCAATGGATGGCGACACGATTGTCTCTTCTCCATTTACTCTAACTGGCTCAATCGGCGTAATCTCTTCATATATATATGATAAAGGTATCGATGATGCTCTTGCAATCCATACAACAACGCTTAAACGCGGTAAATATTCAGACTTCGGAGCCAGCTGGTCGCTTCCATTCATAGGGCTTGGATTGCCAATGAGAAATTTAAATGCTGACGAACGCAAGCAAATGACTGATTACATCTCTGATTTATATCAAGATTTCGTTCATAGAGTAGCAGAAGGCAGAAAATTAAGCGATGAAGAAGTTCATAAAGTAGCGCAAGGCAGAGTATGGACGGGCACAGATGCCAAAGAGCATAAACTCGTTGATGAAATCGGTGGCTTATTAGATGCAATTTCTATTGCCAAAGGGAAAGCGAAAATCTCCAAAGATGAAGATGTTTTGGTTTATCAATATCCACCATCTAAGTTAGTTGATTTATCTCGTTTCTTGAGCAACTTACTTGGCGTGAAAGCTCCAGCAATAGTTACTCCTGCTGAAATCAACAAAATGATGTATCGCTTGAAGCACAATGGCGAGCCGATGCACATTATCCCTGCAGATTTCGAACGTCTTCAAGATGGATTGTAATCTATAAATGAATTAAATATGAGCTAATAGCTCTTCAATAAAAAAGTAGAGGCACACCTTTTGGGGCGTGCCTCTTGTTTTTTTGAAAGAATAAATACTTACAATCAATCAAGTATTACATGAGTAAATACTACATTTGTAAAAATTCATTACATGTCTTGCTGCCAAGATTCCACAAATTTCTGATACTTTTTCGTTAGATTAGAAGCAGCTTCAAGCTGAGTGCTTTCGCCAATTATTAGGAAGCCGGAGCTTTCTTTGTCTGGCATAACTAAGACGCTATCGCCATTCTCGAAATGTATTTTCACACCTTCCACGAGTTCGCGACGCAGAGCCTCTGAATGCTCCATTAAGCGACGCATCACCAAGCCCTTATATTCCCAAGAGCAATCAGCCATCAATGAGTGTTGATGACGCTTTGGCACGGCTTCGTCTAAATCGGATAATCGGCAATTAGAAAGAGCCAGCATCTCAAGTAATTGAGAGATTGAGAACATTCCATCGCTTGCGAAAAGGTATTCGCTAAATATAAAGCTGCCCCATACTCCGCCTACGAATAGGACTTGCGGATCGCGAGTGGCTTCCATCATCGCAGAATGCGAGTTCTTTATTCGAACCACTTCTACTTGGTGTTGCTTTGCTAATTCTTCAATTTCTCC
>CAZGXC010000021.1:0-28170 GCA_964529535.1 uncultured Hyphomicrobiales bacterium
TAAAATCATGTTCAATACTATCAAAATTATTAAAATGGGGCTCGTGAGTCTATGCTTAATGGGGACGGCACTCGTCTCTAATGCAGAAGCAAAAAGCGAAAAGCTTACCAATACCGATATTAATTCCCTGAATTTCTCGTCGGAAGCCGGTAAGAGAATATTTACAAACACTGAATTGATGAAGCTCAAAAGGCTTTCGGATATGCAGCTTTCCCCAGATGGGAAATGGTTGCTATTCACTCAATCCACTCCTATGCTTGCGGATAATAAATTCCAAAAGGATATTTTCCTCGCTTCTACAGATGGCAAGACCTTGACTCAATTAACCAAAGATGCAAAGACAAACGTCGAAGCTCGCTGGTCTCCAGATGGCTCTAAAATAGCCTTTGTATCAAATAGAAATGGCTCATTCCAAGCTTTTATTATGGATGCAAAAGGCAAAAATCCAGAGCAAATAACTACTCTTGAAAACGGAGTGTCTAATATTGCTTGGTCGCCAAATGGGAAATATCTCTCATTTACTTCAGATGTAAAAATGGGCAAAACCACTGCCGATGAATATCCAGAATATTCAAAAGCAAATATCCGTATGTATACTGAATTGCCAATTCGCCACTGGGACGAATGGACTGATGAGTTCATTTCTCATCTATTCTATATCCCTGTAAGTGGTGGCACGCCAGTAGACGTAACAAAAGGCGAACCATTCGACGTGCCATTGAAGCCACACGGCGGAGGCGAGCAAATCGCTTGGTCACCAGATTCTAAAGAAATTGCTTACGTCGGACGCAAAATGAAAGGCGTAGAATTTGTAACTCAAACAAATTCAGATATTTACGTGTATAATCTTGACACAAAGACTGCAAAAAATATCACAGAAAAGAATAAAGGTTATGATTTAGATCCTCTCTATTCTCCAGATGGAAAATTCATTGCTTTCATAAGCATGGAGCATAATGGCTTTGAATCAGACAGACGCAGATTGATGCTATACGACAGAAAAGCAGATAATTTCTCTGAATTATCAGGCAAAATTGACCAATGGGTCGGCGACAAAGTATGGTCTCCAGATGCTAAATCTATGTATTTCTCCGCAGAGGATACTGGATCAGTCCAAATTCACAAAATCAATGTAGCCAATGGCGACTGGGAATATATCACAGAAGGATGGTATAATCATACGCAAGGACTTGCTATCTCTGATGATGGCAAATATTTAGCATACGGACGCGAAAGCATTACCGAGCCTGCAAACTTCTACAGAATGGAGCTATCAAGCAAGAAAATAAATAAGATAACTAATATCAATGATGAATTTATGCAAGGCATCGCAAAAGTAAAAGTAGCCCGCAGATGGGTAAAATCGCGCGATGGTAAAGATATTATGTGCTGGATAGTATATCCACCAAACTTCGACAAAAACAAGAAATACCCAATGATGTCCTATCTACAAGGCGGACCTCAAAGCCAACTCTCCCAGAGCTTCCACTTCCGTTGGAATTACTTCCTGATGGCATCGCATGGATATATAATGATGTTGCCTAATCGCCGCGGAGTGCCAGGATTTGGACAAGAATGGAACAATGCTATTACTAAGGATTGGGGCGGTCATCCGATGGAGGATATCCTCGATTGCACAGACGATATGGCAAAAGAATCATACGTGGATAAAGACAAACTTTGCGCCGGTGGAGCAAGTGCCGGAGGCTATGCAGCATTCTGGATGAATGGCAATGCAGAGGGACGCTTCAAGGCTCTCGTATCGCATTGCGGCGTATTCAACCTCGAAAGTATGTATGGAGCAACTGAAGAGTTATGGTTCCCTAATTGGGAATATGGCGGACCATATTGGGAAGCAAATAACAAAGAGTTTTATGCAAAGCATTCACCACATAGATACGTGGATAAATGGAAAACCCCAATATTAATCTTCACAGGCGAACGCGACTTCCGCGTGCCATACACACAGAGCTTAGAGGCATTCACAGCGGCACAAGTGCGCGGAATCCCATCTAAAATATTAGTCTTCCCTGATGAAACGCACTTCGTCGCGAAGCCACAAGAGTTCATCATCTGGGATACTGAGTTCTTCAAATTCCTCGATACATATTGTAAATAATATTATATAGGAATAGTATTAAAATAATAAAGCAAGCGCTGGGCAGCCCCCGGCGCTTGTTTTTTTTATATAAAAACTCAAAGCAGAGACGGCTTCCAGCCGTCTTTTACACAAAATATGCATTGTTTTTTTTTGTATTTTTGTAGTTGGTAAAAAAACAAATATATATATAAATTATTTTAGGGAATAATCACAATGAAGAATTTTGTTAGACTCCTAACAATAGCGTTGATACTATTGTTAAACTATTCGCCAGGAGATGCTACTGTCCGCTACGTAAGGGCAAATGGAACTCCGGATTCTGCATCAAGCGTAGCAACGGTAAACAATGGAGTAGTTACAGCGCTAGCACCTGGCTCAGCCACAATCACAGTAAGCACCGTTGATGGTAACCATACAGCCACTTGTGCCGTAACGGTTACTACTCCACCTACACCTCCAGCAGGCACACCCGTCATAATACTGACCACCGGTGCTAATGGCATCTCCCTGCCGATAAGTATGAGGGCAGCAGCGGCAAACACCCCCGTGTGGATAGAAACAAGCACCGGCAGCTACACGCCAGTATCTGTCGGGACAGATTGGACGACAATTACTAACTACACTGCCACCGGCACCACACTGAAAATACACGGGGCTATCACACACTTATTCTGCTTTGGAGCAATTCCTACCAGTAGAAACATCACAGGCATCAACGCAAGCGGAAATACTAACTTGCAATACTTGGATTGCTTTCTCAACCAGATTACGAGCTTGAACCTGACAGGGCTAAGTGCCTTGCAATACTTGGAATGCTCTGACAACCCGCTTACGAGCTTGAACCTGACAGGGCTAACGGCTTTGAATACATTGCGGTGCCATGACAACCAGCTTACGAGCTTGAACCTGACAGGGCTAAGTGCCTTGCGATACTTGGATTGCTCTAACAACTAGCTTCAGAGTTTGGATCTAACCGGGCTAAGTGCCTTGCAAGTATTTCTTTGCTATAACAATCCATGTTCAAATACTACAGCCGGCTTAGATAACATCTACTGCCAGTTACCAACAAGGACGGCGAGATTAAATGGAAATATATATGTAACTAATAATACAACAGTTCCAGCCTTTGTCCTTGCTACAAATGGAGCAAATGCAAATACTAAGAATCGGACTATACATGGTAGTAGTAGTAGTAATACCGTTATCACTAACACCACAGGCACTTACGTGTGCGGCACTGTGCAGGTAAGCGGCGTAACCCTTAACCCAACAACATTAGCATTAGTATCTGAGAATACGGTAGTATTAACTGCTACGGTAGCACTAGCAAACGCTGCAAACAAAAAAGTAACTTGGGCTTCAAGCAACACAAGCGTAGCAACGGTAAATAATGGAGTAGTTACAGCACTAGACCCTGGCACTGCCACGATTACAGTAACTACTGCTTATGGTGGCTATACAGCAACTTGCGAAGTAAGGGTAACACCAATTGGAGTTACAGGCGTAACCCTTAACCCAACAACATTAGCATTAGTAACTGAGAATACGGCAGTATTAACTGCTACGGTAGCACCAGCAAACGCTGCAAACAAAAAAGTAACTTGGACAGGTAGCAAGCCAGCCATCGCAACTGTCGATAACAATGGAAAAGTAACTGCATTATCCGTCGGAACTACTACCATCACTGTTAAAACTGAAGACGGCGGAAAAACAGCAACTTGCGAAGTAACGGTAACGGCAACAACTGTTGCAGTAACCGGCGTAACTCTCGATAATACAAAACTTTCCATCGTAGTAGGCAAAACAGCAAATCTAGTCGCAACAGTTGCCCCTGCCGATGCAACTAATAAGAAAGTAACTTGGACAAGTAGCAAGCCAGCCATCACAACTGTAGACAATAATGGTAAAGTAACAGCAAAAACTGTTGGAACTACGACAATTACAGTGAAAACAGAAGACGGAAACAAAACTGCTACTTGCGAAGTAACGGTAACATCTGTGAAAGTAAATAGTATAGAACTGGCTCCAAAGACATTATCATTAGAAACAGGAAAAACTGCTACGTTAGTGGCAAATATTTCACCAGCGAATGCTGCAAACAAAAACGTAACTTGGACAAGTAGCAAAGAAGCCGTAGCAACTGTCGACAATAATGGTAAAGTAACTGCATTAGCTGTTGGAACTACTACCATCACAGTAAAAACTGAAGATGGAAACAAAACTGCTACTTGCGAAGTAATGGTAACATCTGTGAAAGTAAATAGTATAGAACTGGCTCCAAAGACATTGTCATTAGAAACAGGAAAAACTGCTACGTTAGTGGCAAATATTTCACCAGCAAATGCTGCAAACAAAAACGTAACTTGGACAAGTAGCAAGGAAGCCATCGCAACTGTCGATAATACAGGTAAAGTAACTGCTTTAGCAATTGGAACTACTACAATCACAGTAAAAACAGAAGATGGAAACAAAACCGCTACTTGCGAAGTAACAGTAACGGAGGAAACTAATGTAGATGATGTAGTAGAAAACGCTTCATCCTTTACTATTACTCCTAACCCAGCAAGCGAGAAATTAACCCTAACAATGTCCGCAAATGCTCTGGCAGCAAAGACATTGAGCATCTTTAATGCAGCTGGCAAAGAGATACTTAGGCTTAACTCTCTAGCATCGGATTTAACTATAGATGTATCGAACTTTACATCAGGAGTTTATTTCATCAATATTGATGGAGTAAGCAGGAAGTTCACAATCGAACGTTAATAACACAACATAAATAATTCCTTGAAACTCATATCAACCCATTGCTTAGGCGGTGGGTTGATTTTTTTATCGGTGGTTTGTATCACGGTGGAAGAAGTGGGTTGAAAAAACCTATCAACCCCGTCCTTTAGGGCGGGGACTATACGACAGATTTACTCACTAATATTTGATAAAAAAAAACATCAACCCACCGCAAGAGCAATGGGTTAATGTTTTTGTTTTATTTAAAAGATGATTACTTATTTCTTTTTGCTTTTCTTTTTGTCATCTTTTTTTGGAGCAGACTTTTTAGTGTCTTTGCTTACTTTTTTTGCTTTTGGTTCATCGAGACCGATTTCTCTGATTGCTGCTCTAGCAGCTGCAAGGCGTGCGATCGGCACTCTGAATGGAGAGCAAGAAACGTAGTTTAAGCCAAGAGTATGGCAGAATTCTACTGATTCTGGGTCGCCACCGTGTTCGCCACAAATACCAAGTTTGATTTTTGCGCGTCCCTTTTTGCCTTCAGCTACAGCGTGTTTCATCAAGAATCCAACGCCATTTTGGTCAATCGATACGAATGGATCTACTTTGTAGATTTCGCGATTAACGTATTCTGGTAAGAATCTTCCAGCGTCGTCGCGGCTTAATCCGAGAGTAGTTTGAGTTAAGTCGTTAGTCCCGAATGAGAAGAACTCAGCTACTTCAGCGATTTCCTGAGCAGTGATAGCACCGCGAGGCACTTCAATCATAGTTCCTACCATATAATCGAATTTGATACCAGTTTCTTCTATCACTTCGCGAGCAGCTCTGCGAACGATTTCTTCTTGGCTCTTTAATTCTTTTACGTTACCAACGAGTGGGATCATCACTTCTGGCATTACTTTTTTGCCTGATTTAATCACATTTACAGCAGCTTCGAATATTGCGCGAGCTTGCATTTCAGTGATTTCAGGGAATATTAATCCAAGGCGGCATCCGCGGAAGCCAAGCATTGGGTTAAATTCGTGAAGCATTGCTACTCTATCTTTAATCTGTTGAACAGATATTTTCATTACTTTAGCGAGTTCTGCCTGTTCGTGTTCTTCGTGTGGCAAGAATTCATGTAATGGTGGATCGATAGTTCTAACAGTTACTGGCTTGCCGTCCATAGCTTCGAAGATTCCTTCGAAATCTTTTCTTTGAAGAGGTAATAATTTAGCAAGAGCTTTTTTGCGATTTTCAACGCTGTCTGCTAGGATCATTTCTCTCATTGGACCGATTTTGCCTTCGCCGAAGAACATGTGCTCAGTGCGGCATAATCCGATACCTTCAGCACCGAAAGCCACAGCATTTGTAGCTTGGTCTGGTTGGTCAGCATTTGTGCGGATGTTTAATTTGCGATATTTATCTGCCCATTTCATAATTTGATCATACATTTTATAAACTGGAGCATCTTTTGGAGCCAAAGTCTTTGATACTAATACTTCAACTACTTCACTTGGTTTAGTTGGGATATTGCCCAAAATTACTTCACCAGTAGAACCATCGAGGGAGACATAATCGCCTTCTTTGATGATTCTCTTTTCGTTGCCTTCTACGAAGAATTGGCGTTTTTTGTAATCGATATTTAAGGCATCGCAACCAGCAACGCATACTTTACCCATTTGGCGTGCAACTAACGCAGCGTGAGAAGTCATACCGCCGCGAGCAGTTAAAATACCTTCAGAAGCGTTCATACCAGCGATATCTTCTGGAGAAGTCTCGATACGAACTAATATTGTTTTTTCGCCTTTTTCTGCCATAGCAATTGCATCTTCAGCATTGAAGACTACTTTGCCAGCAGCAGCGCCAGGACCAGCGTTCAAACCTTTTACCAATAATGCTTTTGCATCTAATGCTTTTTGTTTTTCAACTAAGTTGAATACAGGGCGCAATAATTGGTTTAATTGATCTGGTTCGATACGCATTAAAGCTTCTTTTGGAGTGATCATTCCTTCGTTTACCATATCGTAAGCAATTTTGATAGCTGCCATAGCAGTTCTCTTGCCCACGCGGCACTGAAGCATATATAATTTACCTTCTTGGATTGTAAATTCTACGTCGAGCATGTCTCTATAATGCTCTTCTAATGTTTGGCGGATCTCCATTAACTCTTTGAAAGCCTTTGGATCTTTTTCTTTCAATACTTCAATTTTTAGCGGAGTGCGAGTTCCAGCTACGACGTCTTCGCCTTGAGCATCCATAAGGAACTCACCGTAGAAGATATTGTCGCCATTAGCAGCATCGCGAGTGAATGCTACGCCTGTTCCTGATTTTTCGCCCATATTTCCGAATACCATCGCTTGCACGTTTACAGCAGTTCCCCATTCTTCTGGGATTCTGTTTAATCTTCTATAAACGATAGCTCTTGGGTTTTGCCAAGAATTAAATACAGCAGCGATAGATCCCCATAATTGTTCTTTTGGATCTTGTGGGAATTCTAATCCAGTATGATCTTTGATTGCTTTTTTAAATTCTTCTACCAATTCTTTTAAATCTTGAACAGATAGATCTAAATCAAGCGTAATATTTCTTTTATGTTTTTTAGCTTCAATAATAGCTTCGAAAGGATCGATATCATCTTTAGTTTTTGGTTTCAAATCAAGCACAACGTCGCCATACATAGCGATGAATCTGCGATATGAATCATAAGCGAATCTTTCGTTGCCTGATTTTTTGATTAATCCTTGGATGGATTTATCATTCAAGCCGAGGTTGAGGATAGTATCCATCATACCTGGCATTGATGCTCTTGAACCAGAGCGGATAGAGAGCAATAATGGGTTTTCGTTATCGCCGAATTTCATTCCCATTTCTTTCTCTAATTTAGCAATTGATTCTTCTACCTGAGCTTCTAATACTTCTGGATATTGCTTATTATTGCTATAATAATAAGAGCAGACTTCGGTAGTAATAGTAAAACCACCGGGAACTGGTAATCCCATGTTAATCATTTCAGCAAGGTTTGCGCCTTTGCCGCCGAGTAAATTTTTCATATTTGCATCGCCATCGGCTTTTTTGCCGCCGAAGTAATACACATATTTATTGGATTTTTTAGTTCCACATTTCTTAGTTTCTTTTTTGTCTTTTGCCATTTAGGAATCCTATGTATTTATATTGAAAAAATAATTACTTTTTTTATATAATGTATAAAAAATTATAGTCTA
Organism: uncultured Hyphomicrobiales bacterium; assembly: GCA_964529535.1. Classification (GTDB taxonomy): domain Bacteria; phylum Bacteroidota; class Ignavibacteria; order Kapaibacteriales; family UBA2268; genus CALLXS01. The sequence goes on from CAZGXC010000021.1 coordinate 8,029, forward strand.
CAAATTTACGGGTAATATCTTAAAATAAAAAATGTATTTTGTAATAATATCAGAAAAATGAGGGAATTAATGCAATATTCATTCCCCCGCCCTGAAGGACGGGGTTGATAGTCTTTTTTCAACCCACTGCTTTAGCTGTGGGAGGAAATCAAGAATCTTGCTCCCTTAAGATTTCCGATTATATATTGCCTAAAATAGGGAACTTAGTTACCACTTTTTCCACCACCAAAATACCAACAAAGCAAGCACAGATATTGTCATCATGCCCATCACTATATGGAAAGCATACGGATGGTTCTGGAATGGCATATCGATGTTCATTCCGTAAATCGAAGCTACGAGTGTCGGCACCGTGATGGCGAGCGTGATTAAGTTCAATGTCTTCATCAGCACGTTCAGGTTGTTCGAGACTATTGAGGCTCGCGCGTCCGTCATATTCGTTAGGATATTCGCATAAATATCCGCTTGGCGATAGCACTGAGTATTCTCGATAATAATATCTTCGAGCATCTCGAGTTCTTCTTCGCTTTGGGTAAATTTAGAGGAATTATACTTGATTTTCTCTATTAATACGCTATTGGAATTAATTGCGTTCAGATAATAGACCAAGCTCTTCTCCAAGGAAAATAGATTAAGTAAATATTTATTCTCCATCGCTGTGTTTATCTTGTGTTCCAAGTCTTCCGATATTTTATTTATGATCTTTAAGTGGTCATAAAAATTATATATTGCGCGGAAAATAATCTTGAAGATAAGGTCCGTCAGCGAATGGATTTGTTGCATCTGCTTGCCTTGAAAAAGGTCCATCTCGTCGTTGGCTACTATTATTAACTTGTCCTTGAAATAAAAAAGACCCAGCGACATCACTCTAAATAAGAAATCATCGTTCGGCATATATTTCTTGGGACTTTTCAAAATCATTGCTATGTGGTCCGGTTCGGACTCTATTCTGGCTAATTCATCGTCATCGAGAGATGAATTAAGGGTATGTTCGTCTATATTATAAACTTCTACAAGAAGTTGTTTTTCTTCTTCGGTGGGATTAAAGAAGAGCTTAATATTCCCGCTTGAAGTGGGAGTAATCTTTTTGTTGTCGATTAAAAATTCTTGAAGCATTTCGCACCTCCTATTATTTATTGAGGTTAATAAAAATTATAACTTGTAATGATATGTTTTTAGATGATAAGGAAGAGTGTCTGCTCGGCGCAGCACGATGATAGTATTTCTATAACTTCGAGGCATCTTTTGCTCCCAGTTTATTCAACAATTTATTTAGAATACAAAATTAAGGAAATTAAGCTAAAAAATAGTATTTTTTTTTGCTTGTTTTGATTTTTTTTTACTTATTTTAGAATTTGATTTTACACCAAAAAGAAGCCCCACTGTTTAGCAGGGCTTCTCTTGTGATATTATTTCAGAATCTAATTCGATTTCTGAGTATTATTTGCCTAATTTGTGTTCTTTGGCGAATTTGCCAATAACGTCTTTTAGGTCTGGCTTGCCAATTTCTTGCAATTCATAACCGATTTTAACAGTTGGTTTATCGATTTTGATAATTCTGTTAATATCGATTGGAGTAGCGATTAACACTAAGTCACAAGGAGTGTTCTTGATAGTAGTTTCCAAGTCTTTCACTTGTTGCTCGCTATATCCCATAGATGGTAAAATTGGTCCTAATTCAGGATATTTTTCAAATGTTTCTTTGATTTTGCCAACTGCATAATCTCTGCAATCAACTAATTCTACCGCACCATATTTCAATGCAGTCAAAGCACCATAGTTGTATTTTACTTCACCGTGAGTAACTGTTGGGCCTTCTTCTACTACGAGAACGCGTTTGCCTCTAATTACTTCGTAGTTATCTACAAATGTTGGAGAGCAAGCATCAATTACCATAGCTTTTGGATTTACTTTTGCTACGTTATTGCGGACTAATTGTAAGTCTGCTAAATCAGCACTTTCAATTTTGTTGAATACTACTACATCAGCGATTCTTAGAGTAGTTTCGCCTGGGTAATAGTTAAGTTCGTGTCCTGCTCTTTGAGCATCAACCATAGTAATCATAAGGTCTGGTCTGATGAATGGGAAGTCATTGTTTCCGCCGTCCCAAAGGATCACGTCAGGATTTTCTTTCTCTGCTTCGCGTAAAATTGCTTCGTAATCAATACCAGAATAAATAACAGTATTGCGCACTACGTGTGGTTCGTATTCTTCCATCTCTTCGATAGTGCATTCGTGTTTTTTCAAATCTTCTACTGTTGCGAATCTTTGCACAGCTTGTTTTGCTAAATCGCCATAAGGCATTGGGTGTCTGATTGCAATTACGCTTAATCCAAGAGCGTGTAATTCATCAACGATTCTGCGTGATGCTTCGCTCTTTCCGCCACCAGTTCTTACTGCGCCAGTAGCGATTACTGGTTTAGTAGATTTTAGCATTGTATCATTTGCGCCTAATAGCACGAAAGTTGCGCCAGCAGCATTAACCATAGCAGCTAAATTCATTACATATTGATATTTCACATCGCTGTAAGAGAAAACGCAGTCGTCTACTTTATGCTTGCTAATTAACTCTGGAAGCATATCTTCAGAGAGAATTGGAATACCATTTGGATATAAATCCCCAGCTAATTCTACTGGGTATTTTCTATCGTCGATATCAGGAATTTGAGCAGCTGTAAAAGCTACTACTTCATAATTTGCATTACCTCTGTAAAAGGTGTTGAAGTTGTGGAAGTCGCGTCCAGCGGCTCCGATGATAATTACTTTTCTTTTTGACATTTTTTTTAAATCTCCATTTTATATTGTTTATAAAACATTACTTATATTGTTTAAAGTTTATTATTTTCTTTTAGAACTTTTACTACTTCAGTTTCTTCTATTTCCATTAGATTACTAATAGTGCTAGCGTCCATCCCTTTGCTAAAGAACTTTAAGATCATTTCATTATTAGCTAAGATGATGCCCTTTCGCTGTCCTTGCTCAAGTCCTTGCTCACGACCTTCGTTTTTAGCATCGAGCATTCTTGATCTTTCATCTAAAATGCCTTTTTCTCGCAATTCAAAGATTGTGCGAAGGATGGAATCTCCATTTACTCTTACCATTTCTTTTAGTGCCATTTTCATTTCTGGCTCTAATGGTAATACTTCTTCACTTTGTAACATAATGCTATCTCCGTATTTAATTATTTTCAGCCATTTCTCGAATTTACTCATCTTGCTCCAATCTTTTTGCTTGTCGAATTTGTTCAATTCTACGAAATGAAGCTCTTTTAGATCTGTTAATTCTTCTTTGCTTACTATATTCATAAATCTATACACATTGTGAACAGACGTATTATTTGGGAAAAGATTGAAATCCAGCAAAGAAATTGTAATAGCCTTATTGAGTTGAGAGAAGGTATCAGTCTGAGACAATTGCTCTACATATAGCCTATCGTTATAAAATAGTATTCTACTGACATAATCGCTTTGTCTGCGGATTTGCATTTCGATATTATACCGCCGCCCTGCTGTATCGATTGCTTTAATATCCATTATTGTCAATTTAGCATCTAAATATTGCAATACATTAATGGGGTTTAGCATCTCGACGCTTTCCAAGAGTGGATTGCCCGCAGATTCCATAATAGAATTTAGGAGCGACAGCAATATTTTCTTATTCCTGTCGCTACCGAATACGTAGTGGAACACTAAATCATTTGTTAATTTATATTCTGTTCCCATATTAGCAATTATAATTCTATTAGTATTATTTTTATTAATCTAATTCTTTTACTACTTTTTCAATCTTAGTCATTGCCCAATCGATATCTTCTTTTGTGATTACTAATGGTGGGGCAAATCTAATGATGTTTTCGTGTGTCTCTTTGCAGAGGATGCCTTCTTCCATTAACTTCTCGCAATATGGGCGAGCTTTTGTATCTAATACAAAGCCTATCCAAAGTCCTTTGGCGCGAACTTGCTTGATGTGTGGGCTATCAATAGCTTTTAATTTGCTCACGAAATATTCGCCTAATTCAAATGACTTTTCGACGAGTTTGTCTTCTTCAATTACTTCCAATGCTTTAATTGCTACTGCTGCTGCGAGTGGGTTACCACCGAATGTAGAGCCGTGCTCGCCTGCTTTGATAGTTAGCATTACTTCTTTTGAAGAAAGCACGCCAGAAACTGGATAGAAACCGCCAGACAATGCCTTGCCGATGATTACCATATCTGGGCGAACGCCTTCGTAATAGTGAGCGAATAGCTTACCAGAGCGACCCAAGCCTGCTTGGATTTCGTCGCACATGAAGAGGATATTGTTCTCTTTACAAAGCTTTTCGATGCCTTTTAAGTATCCATCTGGAGGAATAACTACTCCGCCTTCGCCTTGGATTGGCTCTACGAGGATACCGACTGTATTTTTAGTGATTTTTGATTTTAGATCTTCTAAATTGCCATATTCGTGCATTGGGAATGCTTCTTTGCAATATGGTCCGAAATCTTTGAAAGATGATGGATCATCGCTGAAGCCAACGATTGTGGAAGTTCTGCCGTGGAAGTTACCACTTGCTACGATGATTTCTGCTTTGTCTGCTTCTACTTTCTTTATTGTATATCCCCAGCGGCGAGCCAATTTGATTGCTGATTCTACTGCTTCTGCTCCTGAGTTCATCGGCATAAACATTTCGTAACCAGTCATATCGTGTAATTTTTTGTAAAGCAAAGGCAATTTTTCATTTCTGAAAGCGCGGCTAGTTAGAGTAACGTGCTTTGCTTGCTCTACGAATACTTCCATAATTTTTGGATTGCAGTGCCCTTGATTCACAGCAGAATAAGCAGCCAAGCAATCGAGGTATTTTTTACCTTCTACATCATAAACCCATACGCCTTTTGCGTCTTTTACTACAACGTCTAATGGATGATAGTTATGTGCGCCATATTCTTCTTCCATTTTGATATAATCTTGTGTTTTCATACTAATTTTTGTTATTATTTATAAAAAATGTTAATTGCTGTTTTTTTATTAATTTCCATCAAAAAGCATTGAGAGCAGCGCCATTCTAATATATAAACCGTTTTTAGCTTGGCGGAAATATGCTGCACGTGGGTCTGTATCCACTGAATGACTTATCTCTATATCACGTGGCATCGGGTGCATAATGATAGAGTCATATTTCATTTTTTGTAGAGAGTGAGTATCTGTATAGAGCTTGGTAAAATCAAATTTCAAGTCTGGGTAACGCTCCGTTGCGAAGCGAGTCTGATACAGCACGTCTATTTTATCTATAATATTTTCAAGCGAATCAGTTACTGTATAATTAACATTATTCTCATCTAAATGCTCCAAAATATCTGGCTTTATCTGCATTTCCTGAGGAGCTACAAAGTATAGTTTCATTCTGCTGAATTTGCTTAATAAATAAGCCAATGAGCGGGCTGTCCTACCATTTGATAAGGATCCCATAAATGCTACACTTAAGCCGTCTAATGTATGCAATTCGCTGAAAATTGTGTATAAATCAAGCAAGCCCTGAGTGGGGTGTTGCCCGCCGGCTCCGTCGCCTGCATTGATTATTGGCACTGGAGATACGGCTGCGGCTCTTTTGGCACCGCCGGCTTCTAAATGCCTTAATACTATTACATCGCAATAATTTGCGATAATTTGAATAGTGTCTTCTAAGTGCTCGCCAGAGATTTCTGACGAGAATAATGATGCCTGCTCTGTGGTCAGGACTTTCCCGCCAAGACGATACATTGCACTTTCGAAAGCGAAACGTGTGCGGGTGGATTGTTGATAAAACAACGAAGTCATTATTTTATTATCGTAATCCTTTGTGCCGCCACGCGCTACCGTTTTCTTCATAAGATCTGCTCTATCGAAGAGTTCCATTAGCAATGGCACCGTAAATTGCTGGGTTTCAACTATGTGATTAATTTTCATTTTCTTTATTATTTATAATCATACATATTCTGCAAATCATTGAATTATTAATTAAACAATATTATCATAATCGCAGATGTGATTTGAAATTCCCCAAAGTTTATGCGGTAATGTGTGTACCGGCTTTGCCTTCGAGAGCATCAATTAAAAATTCATAAGATGTTATTATCGCTTTTTTGCCGCCATTACGGATGAACTTGATGCAAGATTCGATTTTGGGACCCATGCTTCCAGGAGGGAATTGCCCTTCGTCGTAGTAATTTTGCAACTCGTCCGCAGTTACGTTACGCAAACCGCTTTCATTTGGTTTTTTGTAATTTACGTAGACTTGGTCAGCATCAGTAGAAATCAGGAATAGATCGACATCCAGGTCAGCCGCCAAAAGCGCAGAAGATCTATCTTTGTCTATTACAGCTTCTTTGCCAAGGATCTGCCCATCTTTTTTTATTACTGGTATTCCGCCACCGCCAAGTGCGATTGTAATAATTCCCAAGTCAATTACTTTCTTGAGAATATCTAATTCCAATACGCTCTTTGGATCGGGAGAAGCCACAACGCGTCTGTATCCCCTGGAAGAATCTTCTATAATATCCCATCCGAGATTCTTTTGCTTAGCTTCTGCTGTCTCTTTGGAATAGAAAGGTCCGATTGGTTTCGCGGGATTATTAAATGCTGGATCATTTTCATCTACTTCTACCATAGTGGGCAAAGTAATTACTTCTCTTTCGATGCCGAGCTGCTTCATTTCATAATACAAGGCACGCTGCAGTAAATAGCCGATTTCGCTTTGAGTAGTCGCTACGCACATATCCAAAGTGTGGGTATATACTTCATTTGCTGCTCTTTCGCTGCGCAATAGTGCTGCCCCGGCTTGGGGACCGTTGCCGTGAGTAACGACGACGGTCCAGCCGAGCTTGATCATTTGTGCAATGGCTTTTGCAGTGGCATGAGCATTGCGGAGCTGCTCTTCGATAGTGCCTCTCTCCCCTGCTCTTATCAGCGAGTTACCACCTACTGCTATTAAAGCTGTTTTAGCCACAATTTATCCTTTGATTATTTTTTCATTAATTGATAAACGATTGATTTTTGCACGTGAAGTCTGTTCTCTGCTTCATCGAATACGATTGATTGTGGTGAATCGATTACGCTGTCAGTTACTTCATCGCCGCGGTGAGCTGGCAAGCAGTGCATAAAGTAAGCATCTTTGTTTGCATAAGACATCAATGTATCATTTACTTGATATGGCATGAAGATTTTCTTGCGTGCTGCTGCTTCTTCTTCTTGTCCCATTGAAGCCCAAACGTCTGTATATACTACGTCTGCACCTTTTAATGCTTCTTTCGGGCAATGAACTACTTCTATTTTTGCGCCTGTTTCTTTGGCTGCTTCTGTAGCATCATTGAAAGCTATCATATTTGGCTCGAAACCTCTTGGGCAGTTAACTGTAACGTCTACGCCAAGTCTAGCACCAGCATCCATTAATGAGTGTGCTACGTTGTTTCCATCACCTACATAAACGAGTTTCATACCTTTTAGGTCGCCATTTCTCTTTTCGTAAATTGTCAAGAAATCTGCCATTGCTTGGCAAGGGTGTGAATAGTCAGTTAATCCATTTATAATTGGAATGCGAGCATATTTTGCCATATCTTCTACAATATTATGACCGAATGTTCTGATCATGATACCTTGTACCATTCTCTCTAAGTTCTTTGCTACATCGTGAACTGATTCGCGCTTTCCGAGGCTGATTTCGTTAGGTGATAAATATAATGAATATCCGCCAAGCTGCTGAATACCTATGTCAAAGCTGGTTCTTGTTCTTAATGATGGCTTTTCGAAGATTAAAGCTAATGCTTCGCCTTCTAATGCTTTAGCATATTTTCTTCTGTCGGCTTTCATATCAATAGCGATTTTGAAAGTCTCGATAATTTGTTCTTTTGTTAAGTCTAAGACTGATAAAAAGTCTTTTTTCATACAGGTATCTCCGTATTATAGTTAATAAAATAATATTTAATTTCTGATTGATATTTTTCTATTTAATACTCACTGAATAGACCACCGTCATAATCATCGCTTTGAGTATAAGACTGATATTTTACAATAAAATTGTAATAGAGCCAATAAATAAGAAGGCTGCGAGGGAATGCTATCCCATTGAATTGCTATCGTTAGAATTTAAATTTAGTGCATAAATCAATATCCTTGGAATAACAATTCAATAGAATATCATTATACTGGGGCATCGGTCTGGTAATGCTTGAATTGCGTAATTTTACCAGATCGCTTTTTTGGAGTATTTAGCGCATAGCAATTCGCCCTACTGCCCGCTTGGGTGGTAGTCACATTGTATCTAATAAGTAGATTTATTGCTATATTTTGTCTATAAAACATTATTCTGTGCTTTTTAAAATTGCAAATTAAATAAAATTATCCGAATAAAGAAATATTTTTTTCAACATTTAGCTATTTTTTCGATTTACCTAAAAAAAACTCTTGGAAAATTAAGAAATGCATTAGATTGTGTTAAATTTTAGTTAATTTGCTATTCAGATATCAAAAAATTAACGACTAAATATTATATTGCAGTCTGAAAAATTGACAAATAAATATTTAATAAATATAAATCATAAGGAATAATATGTTTAGAAACCTTTTGCCAAAAGAATTTGCATTCTTCGATTACTTCGATGATATGATCCGAAAATGTCATGAATTATGCAATGTTTTGCTTAAAACAGCAAAAAAAGAAATGCCATTCGAAGAGGGCGTAAATCAAATTAAGGCTCTAGAAAAAGCTATGGATGCTGTCGAGGTAACATGCGTAGAAGCTCTACACTTGACTTTCATCACTCCATTGGAGAGACCAGACATCTTAAAGCTAATCCACACATTGGATGGTATTGCAGACAACATTTATCAATCTATCTCTCGTCTATATTTATACAAGATAGAGATAAGAGAAGACGTTGCGAAGATCGCAGAGATCTTAGTAAAAGCTACTGCGGAGCTAAAAGTAGCGATTCATTCCATGAAAGATTTCAAGAATGCTGAAACTATTAAAAAGCAGTGCGCTGTAGTGCGCGGATTCGAATCAGAAGGCGATAAAGTATTTAAAAAGGCTATTTTAGATCTATTTGATACTAACGACGCTATGCTCGTAATTAAATATAAAGAAATATACGAGAGATTCGAAAAAGCTATTAATAAGTGTGAGGACACAGCAAACATCATCGAAGAAATATTAATTGAATCTGCTTAATTTTATCATACATACTAAATAATTAGATAATTTGTATTTAATAAATCTTTTTTTAAAATTAATGCGGATAAAATAAATATATGACTGTAAGTTTGACAATAGTAGTAATAGCAATTATAATTGCATTATTATTCGACGTGATAAATGGTTTCCACGATGCAGCAAATTCAATTGCAACAATAGTATCTACAAAGGTATTATCTCCGCGTTTAGCTGTGCTTTGGGCTGCTTTCTTTAATTTTATAGCTATGTTTATATTTGCTCCGAAAGTAGCGGATACAATAGCGAAAATTATTATCATCGACCCGAAGGATACTGCATTCTTGTGGGTAGTTATTAGCGGTCTAATCGGTGCTATCGTTTGGGATTTATTGACTTGGTGGTGGGGATTGCCTACCAGTAGCTCCCACGCACTTCTTGGCGGTCTCGCCGGTGCTGGTCTAGCATACAAGGGCGTAGATATCATTAGATGGCACAAATTGGGTGAATCTCTTGCGTTTATCCCACTTGCTCCAATTCTCGGAATGGCAATTGCCTTCGTATTTATGATAATTGTTTATTGGATATTCAGAAAATTCTCCCCGCTAAAAGTTGATAAAATATTCAGAAAGGGGCAGTTAGTATCTGCCGCTCTATATTCTATCGGGCATGGCGGTAACGATGCTCAGAAAACAATGGGTATGATAGTGGCTCTTTTAGTTGCTGCGAATATTTATAGCCCTGATATCCAGCTTTCTTTCGCTGATTGGCACACAGCTTGGATCATTATCGGTTGCCATTTAGCAATGGCAATTGGAACTGCTATGGGCGGTTGGAAAATCGTAAAGACTATGGGAATGAAGCTAACTAAACTAAAACCTGTGCATGGCTTCGTAGCTGAAACCGCTGGTGCTGCTACAATCTTTTTGGCTACTTCTCTTGGTATCCCAGTTTCTACTACTCATACTATTGCTGGCTCCATCGTTGGTGTTGGATCCACTACAAATGCTCGTAGCATCAAGTGGAAAGTAATGGGCAGAATGCTAATTGCTTGGTTTGTTACCATTCCTTGCTCGGGAATTGTGGCTGCCTTATCATTTTGGCTATATTCAGCAATAGCAATGTAATTTAATAGCAAGTAACAGCTAAAATAATTACTTCGTTACTTATAACAAAAATCACCCATCGCAGAAGTGCTGTGGGTGATTTTTTTAATATATCCTCTAATTTAAAGCAAGCTATTAGCTCGTTCTGCGAACCCAAATCTTGCCAATAATTGAGTCGTTTTTCAATATCTCACGGGTTTTATCTACCATCTCCTGAGTAAGAGTTACGCCAGAACCGATTAACTTAATGCCAGATTCAGTATATACACTTCTCGTTACGTACAAGCCTTCTATTATTTCATGATTTTCAATATCTCTTTCTCTTCCGGCAAGGCTTCCGTAATCCTTAAATGCAGTAAATTGATCCATTAGGGTTACTACTTTTAAATCATAAAATTTGTTGATAGATTCTTCGATTGTTTGCAAAGCTTGATTGCTTTTTTTTCTATCGCCTTGAATTGTCTCGAAGAAATCTAGCACAACTCGAAGAATCCGGGATCCGCTTGGGATAGCCCAACCAATTTTCTTCTCCGGGAACCCAGAGCCATCAAAGTTCTCATATACACTACCAAGAATCTCCGCTGCATCACTTAATCCGTCTAATGAAGAGACTACGCTTTTAGCTAATACAGGAATTTTCAAGACTGCTTCGTTCTTTACTACTCCATCTACATATATTCTATCCCTGGCAGATTTTTCATCTAAGCCGAGTTTCCCAATATAAGCTAATTGACAAGCAATTCTAATGGATTCCAGCTCTGATGCATCAGTAATATCCATCTTCTCGGCTATCCAAAGAGCAGCTTCCTGCATATAGCCAGAGAACAGATTATAACCTTGGAATTTAGTGCATTGGAAGGCATAAAGAGAATCCTTTGCTTGAAGAGATTTTTGGCGAGCTGCCTCTAACCTCTTTTGCATTTCTCTATCTTTAGCTTTTAATTGCTCCTGCAGGACAAATAATCGAGAAATCAAGCGCAATTTTGCTAGCAATTGCTCAATAGCAATTGGCTTTGTCAGGAAATCATCTGCACCGCTCTGGAGGGCTTTAATATTTAATTCACCTTCATTGCTTTCAGTAGTAATGATGAAGTAATTATTTTTAAGTAGATCAGAGTTGCGCACCATTTTCAACAGTTGGAAACCATTAAGCTCTGGCATGTAAACATCTGAAATTACAATAAAGCGTGCCGACTGGGTCTTGAACATTTCCCAGGCTTCCAAGCCATTGCTCGCCGTATAAATTCGCGATTTCGGAAATATCTTTGCAATAATAACTTTTAATTGATTTAAAATTGCGTCGTCGTCATCAACGATATAAATTACTGGGTGCGTTTCCATATATGTATTATTACCATGTTATTAAATATCAAATCTTATTATTTATAACTAATTCTGCAAAAAATTCAAATGAACGGTCGTATGTGCGCTCGGACTCTTTGTCAAAACAGCATGCGGGCAACTGCCTGCTTTTTAAATGATAGCGAATACACTCACAGCAGATTCCCTTTCTACTACAGTGGGAATAAGTGCATGTGCAATATTTTGCAATATTTTCTTCCTTCTTACATTCCATTATCTAAATCCTTTCCTTACAACTACATAACATCAATTATTATACCACTAACAAGCCTTAAATATAAACTGATCTTCTCCCACAGCTAAAGCGGTGGGTTTATATTAATATTATTACAGCTATTAGTTAATTGACAACTAATAAGCATAAATATTGCATTTTTCTTCCCCCGCCCTGAATAACGAGGTTGATAATTGTGTTAAACCCACTGCTTTGGCTGTGGGAGAAAATACATCAATTAATATTTAATCGGAATAATATTTAATTGGCTTTTTGGAGGGCGAATATAGCTTTTATCCACTACTCTTTCAGGCAATTTTATTGGCTTCGGCACTAAATCTTCGTAAGGGACCTGCTCCAAAATATGAGAGATACAATTCAAGCGTGCCGCTTTCTTGTCATCTGCCGGAACGTCCCACCATCTACATCCGGGAATATCTGTAAATTTCTTCATAGAATCAATAGCTCGAGAGAAATCCTCCCATTTATTCCAGCCATCAATATCCACTTGCGAAAGTTTCCAGCGTTTATTTGGGTCTTCGGCTCTATCGTGGAATCGTCTCTCCTGCTCTTCATCGCTTACTGAAAACCAATATTTTAGAAGGACAATACCAGAACGCACGAGCATACGCTCGAAATCAGGACATGAGCGAAGGAACTCCTCGCGCTCCTCTTCAGTGCAAAATCCCATCACGGATTCCACCACAGCCCTATTATACCAACTTCTATCAAAAATCACGATTTCCCCAGCCGATGGCAAATGCTGCACATACCTCTGGAAATACCACTGAGAGCGTTCCAGCTCCGTAGGCTTCTCCAATGCCACTACTCGACATCCGCGGGGATTGAGCGGCTCTATTAAGCGTTTAATCATACCGCCCTTGCCAGCTGCGTCTCTTCCCTCAAAAATTATCAGCACCTTCAGTCCCTTTTCCTTGACCCAATATTGGAACTTCACGAGTTCGCTCCAAAGCTTAAATAACTCAGCCTCATAAAATTTTGACTTTATATGCCCTTTTTCATCATACTTATCGCTATCAGAGGCGAAAATCTTTTCTTTCTTTTCCTTTTTTTCCTTATTTCCCATATTCACACCCAAAAGATTAATTAAATTAAATACAAAAAGCAATTTATAAACGAGATTATCGGCTATAAATTGCTTTTAATTAATAAAATTAGAATCTTATTCTGAATCTTGCGATGATTGCCCTGGAGACTTACTGTTCAAAAGTCTTACGAGAGATCTTTCATTAATATTAAACCAAACGTTTGGATTGAACTCATCAACCCTTTTCTTGAATCCAGCAGAAATTGCTGCTGCGATAAAAGCACCATTCGACACCTTTGCCCCAGCGTATTCTTCGGCGTGTTGCTTATAGGAATATGAAGTATGCTTTGGATTGATTTTAGTTAATTTCTCTAATTGCGAACAAAAGGAATAAGCCCTCTCGAACTCTTCAAATGAATTGAATAATTGATCGCGAAGCTCCACGCGCCGAGTCTCTATTTCATCTTTCTTTCCCTCGCGGAAAAGCTTAAGCTCATCTGGGACTCCCCACCCAAAATATGTTAATTTCGGATGCTTGTATAGAACCTGTTTAAATTTTTCTTCCATAATATTCTTTGTAGTTGTTTTGATTATTATGACCTAAAAACGATGTTTGTAACATCTTACGGACTGCAAAATTACGAAATTTTTCGGAGATTTCCCTCTTTTTTTTAAAAAAGATTTTGAGAATCGCATTCAGTTTAACTGCGGAAAGCACATTATTTGCTCTTCTTCCGTATCGTCCTAAGAATGCTTTTTCTTGCCAATCGGCAGAGGCAAAAGCTCGGATATCAGCACCCCAGCCATCAGCATTACTCCGCCTATTACCTCGAATCCTTTCAGAGGGACGCCATAATAAGCAACGGCTAATGCAGTCGCTACAATTGGCTCGAGCGAGAATAGCAAACCTGCCTTTACAGGAGTAGAATATTTCTGCACAGCAGTATGAATAAAAGATACAATTACCGATGAAATAATAGCATTAAATAGGAGGGAAATTATTAGATTTTGATTCCAAACGACTGTCATATCTCCCGAATCAAACAACAGCAAAGTAATAAATGCCATTGGCACTAATCCTGAATATTGCAAGACGACGAGCTGAATTGTGCGTTTATTACTGCTTGACCCTTGGGTGAAAATATCCATATACGTAAGATAAAATCCCCACACAATAGTAGAAATAAGTGCCAAAATATCCCCGATATTCAGATTGTTCAGATCGGGTTGCGTAAAAATGAGCAGTCCAACAGTGGCAACCACCACGCCAACAATCTGCCATAGTTTAATGCGTCGCCTATCGATAAACCAAAAGACAAAAGGCACAGTGCAGACGACTAATCCCGTGATGAATGATGCCTTCGGCACACTTGTATATTTCAAGCTAAAAGTTTGCAACAGGAAGCCCACGCCATACATAGCACCGAGTATCAGTCCTTGTTTGACTGTCGTTCTATCAATTCCTCTTAGATGCTTACCGAAGAAGACCAGCAATACAGTCAATGAGATTCCAAAACGAATCAAGACATACATAGACGGAGAGCAAGATTCCAAACCGATTTGAGTAAATAGATAGGTAGCTCCCCAAATAATAGTAACTACCAACAGCCAAAGTTCAGCTTTCCAAGCGGGCATAATTTTGTTTTTCCTCTTTAATTATAAAAAAGACAACAAAATTACTAATAAATTGCCAGAAATTGCGTAATTTTGTAAGATTTTTTTATTTCACAGTAAGATATAGCGAAAAAATAAATATGATTAGAAGTATGACCGGCTTCAGCAAAGCTGAAGTAAATGAAAATGGTATTAATGCAGTCATTGAAATTAAGAGCCTGAATGGCAAAAACCTTGACATCTCGGCGAGATTGCCACGCAATTTAAATCACAAGGAAATTGAGCTTAGAGAGATATTGAAAAAGAATATCAACCGCGGCACTATCTCCATCAATATTAATCTCTCGAGAAGCGATGGCTCCCAATATTTCTCATTCAATTCTGAAGCTGCAAAAGCCTGCTACGACTCCCTGAATGAATTTAGAAAAGAAATGAAATTCAAAGAAGCCGTAAAATTCGAGCATATTATTCATTTCGCAAATTCATTCCCACCAGTCGAAACAGTAGATGAGTCCGACAAAGAATGGGAAGTTGTAATGAAAGCCCTAAAAAATGCCGTGATCAACCTAAATAAAATGAAAACTGCTGAAGGGCAGCAAATATCCAAGGATATTAGCGCGAGAATGCTGAAAATTCAAGCTACTATAGAGAAAATTGAAGCTATCAGCATCAATAAAATTCCAGAAGAACGCGAAAAACTAAGAATGAAAATTGCTCAGCTATTCGATAGTGATGAAATTGATGAGCATAGAATCCAAATGGAACTCGTCCTAATCGCAGACAAGCTCGATATTTCTGAGGAATGTGTGCGTATGCGTTCCCACATCAAGTTCTTCTTCGAATCATTCAAAGAGGCTGAACCAATCGGCAGAAAGCTAAACTTCCTAATGCAGGAAATGAATCGCGAAGTAAATACTATCGGCTCCAAATCTAATGATACGGAAATTGCTCACCTCGTTGTGGCTACTAAAGAGGAATTAGAGCGCATTCGCGAGCAAGTCCAAAACTTGGAGTAAGAGCAAAATTAATTCATAATGCATAATGCATAATTCATAATTCACAATGCATAATGCTGATCATTAATAATGAGCATCAAAATTAAAAATGTTCGTCAGAATTAAAATAGTCGTCAGAATTAAAAATTTCGGCGACTATTTTTTTTATTATATCCCAGCCGAAGCCTTGCCGAGCAAGGAATTGGATAAGTGAGTTCTTTTGTTTCTCTTTTGGTTTGTTTTGCAGGAGCTTCATTTTCTTGTTTGTGGCAGCCCTTGCCAAATCCATTGTATTTTCTATTGGATAAAACTCCCGTAGGTATTGGTCGATTAACTCATCGGCGATTCCCGCCCTTTTTAGCTCAATTTTAATTCTGCTGATACCGAAGTTTTTGGTTTTTGCTTTATTTTTAATAAAATTTTCAGCAAATCGCATATCGTTCAGCAAACCGAAGTTTTTCAGGAAATTAGTGGCTAATTCCGCTTCCTCCGCCGAAAATCCCTTTTCTTTTAGCTTTTGTTTTATTTGGAAAATCGAACGAGGCTTATACGAAGCGAATCTATACGCAGCTTTGCGCACTTCGATTTTCCTTTGTTCTTTCACAAGAATCTCTAAGGTTTCTTGCGTGATTTTCTTTCCTTTGGAGAGGAAGAAATTCGTAATAATATCAAGGTTCAAAAGCAATGATTCGCCATTTCCAAGATTTAAATAGCAGGAATCGCTGTTCCTCTTGGCAACGATGCTAATAATTACTATTTCGTCTTCGCTTTGCAATTTCTATTTCTTTCCTATATCCATTCCAGTGATTTTCTGTCTCAAGAATAGAATATTCAATATTATAATAGTAATCGTAACGATAAATGCAGCGAGATATATTAAGCTGCTGATACCCTCGCCGACTGGGAAGCTAAATTCCATCATCACTTGGAAGAACTCACCCTTTAGCCAAGTAGTAATGAAGAGTGCTAAAATCGCGATAATGATATTTACGATAATAAATAGCCCAGCATAATATTTGATTATGTCGCCCACTCCATAGCCCAGATATAGCAGGGTGCGGATAGAATCGCTTTTCTTGGTGATGAGCAACTGAAAGGCAAGCGTAAACACCATAAATGATAGGAATATAATAGTAAGCGAGAGTCCGCTCAGCACACTCATCATTATATTGAGCAAGATATTGAGTTTGCTGTTTTTCAGCTTCTCTTTATTTGTCTCGTAGTTATTATTATCTAAATATTTAGGAATAGATCTATCAGATGGATCCTTTGCCTCGATTAATATTCGCGAAGCAGCTGGAGCCACTGTATTTAGCTCTTGATTGGTATATTCTAAGAATTTATATGGCACGAGAATGGTGTTGATCCTATCGGTAAATCCGACAATTTGACCAGTCGTAACCTTTGATTTTCCTTTGCCGTTTAGGGTCAGGGTAAATTTCAAATTGCTAATCATATTACCGGATATTTGGGGCATCCCCTTGCTAAGCGCATAACCGAAATTATATAGGCTTAGGTAGTCTCGAGGCACGGCTATCGGCACGATGGTATCGCCCGGCTGCCACTTCCAGAGTTCTTTTGGAATATCCAAATAATCGTCGGGCAGAGATTCAAAGAACATATCCGTATAAATAGGTGGCACTCCATATCCGGGGTTGGCAAATGCTTTCACCTCGAACCCATTTGAAATAAATGGCGACACACTTTTTACGAAAGATTGGCTTTTCAGAGATTCCAATTCTTTATTCTCAAAAGTGGAGGATGACATATTAAGCATATTCATACCCGAAACGCGTTTATTGATGATTAAGTAATCGGGTTTGATTAAATCTTCATTGTTATCCAAGACATTTTTAATATCTACATAAAACTGAACAGACGCCAATAGAAGAGATAATCCAATGACGGAGCCGAACACAGCGAATGCGAATTGCGCCACGCCGCCTTCTTTAAATAAAATTCTATAAAACATGTTGTTTTTCATATCTTTTGCTCCTTTATAATCCAATTACTTTATCATATTTCGCACCATAATCCGCCCCAAGCGTAGTTAGGATAAATCCCGAACCACGCTTTTGGCATTCTTCAAATATCAGATCTAAGCATAATTTTGCGTTTTCCATATCCAAATGAGAAAATGGTTCATCTAATAGCAAGAAGTCGAATGGCTGGCAAAGCGAACGAATTACCGCCAATCTCTGCCTTTGCCCAAATGACAAAATATCCGATTTGCGCTCCATCAGAGAGACTACGCCCAATCTTTCGGCAAATTCAAATATCTCTTTTTTGGAATAATGATTAGAAATCTTATTCTTAATTTCAATATTCTCGAATGCTGAAAGCTCTGGGAATAGCTTTAATCCCTGAAAAACAATGGAGAATTGGCTTCGGCGCAAATGCTTTACCTCCGATGGTTTTAGCTTGATTACATCTTTTCCATCGAGGGTAACGATTCCATCATAATCGCGCCGAATCCCATAAATAATGGATAAGAAGGTAGTCTTGCCAGTGCCAGACGGCGCCTTCACTAAATATGTATTTTTCGAGTCGAATTCTGCTTCTTTATCCCATATTTCCGAGGCTTTATAATTAAGCTCTTTAATTGGATGCGGTAGAACTTTATTAAATTTGATTAGCATAATTATTATTTCAATATTTCAGTTAGCTAAATTACGAATAATCTGCGATTTTGCAAGGATAAAAACACGAAAAAAGAATAATTCATCAACACTATTCCATTTCCGTATCCAAGTGGTATATACTTCATAAAAATAAAAATCAACAATGAAGATAAAATTTTTAAAGTAATCAACTTATAATTAGGAAATAAATATGAAAAAGACAATAAAAAAAACTACAATTCTAATCTGTTAATTTTAATAGAATTAAGCGCATATTAAATAAAAAAAGTAATATTGCGCTTATTTTTTTATTATTTAATTAGTAAATTTATTTGATATTTAGCAATAAAAAGTTTAGTTTTGAAAACTTAAAATTAACATTATTTATATGCATCTAACATAAAGGTAAGAGAAGTGCAAATATCAGGTCTAAGATATGGCTCGAAATTATTTGACCTCATAGAGTTCCCCTACGCAAAAAATTTATCAGGCGGAGCAACTAAAGAGGACATCGAGGAATTGATGAAGCCTACTGGCAAAATTGTGGTGAAACCATATTTCGCTGGTGGCGTCGGCAAGAAAGGCAAAGCAGGATTAGTCCGCATAGCTAAATCTGTCGAAGAAGCATTAAAGGCAAAGGAAGAATTATACTTTGCTACGCATAAACATGGCAACAAAGTCATCAAAGCAAACGGCGTAGTCTTTGAGGAATTTGTCCCATCGGAACAAGATATGGAAATTTACTTCAGTATCACAGATTCCACCGCAATTCGCAAAGCTATCTTTACTTTAGCTATCGAGGGTGGAGTAGATATTGAAGATCTCCCATTGGAGAAAAAAGCAATCGTTCCGATAGACCCGCTTATCGGAATTAAATCTTTCGATATTACCAACGCCCTAAATGATTTAGGCTGCCCAGAGCAGTTCATCTCTCCATTAGTTCAGCATTTGCCAAAGCTTTGGGATTTGTATGACAATTATGGCGTTAGCACTTTAGAGCTTAATCCGATTAGAATTAAGAAATCTGGCTCTTCATTCGTGCCAGTAGCATGCGATTTAAAAGCAGCTTTTGACCAAGACAACCTCGACTATAAGAGATTGGGCTTGCCAAATTCTATCTTCATCGGCGAAACTACTAAATTTGAGAGCGAGATTAACCAGCTCCGTACTTACCAAGGGCAGAGCGACGTAGTCGAGCTAAACCCAAGTGGCTCAATTATCCCATTTATGTTCGGTGGTGGTGCAAACTCCGCTGCTACTGAGACTCTCGGAACAAAAGCGATCTTCGCTTCGGATTTCGGCGGCAACCCTCCATACGAAAAGATGTATGAAATCAGCCGTATCGTCTTCAAGCATTGGTTTGATCAAGCAAGCACATTGCTAATTATCGGTGGCAAGGCAAATAATACCGACATCTACGTTACTTTCAAGGGAATGTTTGATGCCCTCCGCGACCACGTAGCCGCACACGGCAAGAAACCGCTTTATACAGTAATCGGCAGAGGCGGTCCAAACTTAATTCAAGGAATGTTCTATGCTAAGGACATTTTGGACACCCTAAAAATGCCATACAAGATATTCGGCTATGATACTTCCATGATTCAGACCCTCGAATATGCAAAACGCATAGATGACTATTGGACCAAAGAAGGTAGTAGTATTTATACTAATAAATTTATGTAATTTTAAAGAAAGTAATAAAGTAGGTTATAAATTATGAGACAATCAGCAGCTAAACCTTTTCCATATTATGTTGGTATATATTCACTCGAAGAATTAGTAAATAAAAATTCAAGAGTCTGCGTAATTAATATTTTGGGCTCCGAGAGCCGCAAAGTAAGCCCTGTATCGCACGAATACAGCGGCGGAAATATCGTAGCAGGTGTGCAATATGGTAGAAAAGGCGCATTAGAAACAAAAATTGGAGAAATACCCGTATTCAGAAGTATTCGCGACGTTATGCGCGAGGGTATTGAATTTGATACTGGCGTGGTATATTTACCACCAACAGCAGTTAGCCAA
>CAZGXC010000022.1:0-14669 GCA_964529535.1 uncultured Hyphomicrobiales bacterium
GATACGTTTTGTCTGTGGCTTATAATCAATAGATCTTTCGCTGGTCCTTCTGAATATTTTTGATA
This sequence comes from uncultured Hyphomicrobiales bacterium, assembly GCA_964529535.1. Classification (GTDB taxonomy): domain Bacteria; phylum Bacteroidota; class Ignavibacteria; order Kapaibacteriales; family UBA2268; genus CALLXS01. The sequence continues at coordinate 66 of CAZGXC010000022.1, forward strand.
AAGATCATTGATCAATGCTCTATTTACAATAGGTTCGCCTGTGTCGTCCAATCTGCTTGCGATTGTTAAGTTCAATGTAATCAATGATGAAGTATTAACTGGGATGCGCACGGAATCCGCCATAAATCCAACTCTTTGGATTTCCGGAAGGATTTTCTCCAATGCTTTCGCTGCGCCAGTAGATGTAATAATTACGTTATTCATCACGGAGCGAGTTTTGCGTAAATCGCCTGTTCCTGCCTTTGGCACTGAATCTAATACTGTCTGAGAATTAGTAGCAGCGTGAATTGTAGACATCGAAGCTGTCATTATTTCCGAAGTTTCGCTTGTCTCCACTAATGGTTTCATCATGTGTGCTAATGCAGTAGTGGTGCAGCTTGCAGCTGAAATCAAGTGATGTTTTGATTCGTTATAATCTGTGTGATTGATTCCATAAACAAGCATAATTGCGTCTTCTGGCATTTTCGCTGATGAATCTTTAATCTTAAATGGTGCGCTTAATATTACTTTTTCTGCTCCGCCTGCCAAATGTCCGCGAAGAGCTCCATTTCCTTTTTCTGCGTCTATCGAAGGATCGACGAATGTTCCAGTGCAATCAACTACTAATCGCACACCGTTTTCTCCCCAAGGAATATTCTTTGGATTTCTCTCTTTTGTAAGTATTTTTATAAATTTTCCATTTATTGAAAACTCAAAGTTATCTCTATCAATTATTTCTAAATCATATTTCTTCCCAGTATGACCATACAAGAAATGTGATAAGTTACCGAAAGTGCTATCTGTATCGATAGTCTGAATAATAGCTTCAAGGTTTTTGCCGACCTCGCGCCCGAGACTTATTACAAATCCATCAAAGTGATCTAATAGCAGGTGTTTCCATAGGTTCAATTTACCGATTCTGCCAAGTCCGCCTATGCCAAGTAGGTTTTTATTTAGAGTGTCTGAGCTCATTAAATTAATCCTTTATTTTTGTGATAGAAATAAAAAAAAACGAATTTATCAAAAAATATCCATAAAAAAAAATATATTTTTGTATATTTCGACTATTTCAAACGTATACCATATTATACAGGAGAAAATTATGTTTTTTCCTCATTTTTTTATTAATATTATAAACAAAAAGGTTCTATAATGAAGAAAATATATCTAATTATGATATTATTGATAAGTGCCGTGGCGGTAAATTTCGCCAAGGACATTGAAAAGGGCGACAAAGCCACGCAAATTGAAGTAATCCAATGGCTTAATGCGCCACCAAAAGCAGGCAAGCCCGTTCTATTGGAGTTTTGGGCTACTTGGTGCGGTCCCTGCCGAAAAGCTATCCCACATTTAAATGAAATCGTAGAAAAATATGGCAATGATTTGAGCATTATTTCTCTTTCTATTGAAAAAGCTGACGTAATTACTCCTTTTATGAAAAATACTGAGATGAAAGCATCGGTAGGTATTGATTTCGATAGGAAGACTAGCACGGCATACCAAGTAAAATATATTCCGCATGCCTTCCTTATTAATCTTGATGGGACTATTGAGTGGGTCGGCTCGCCATTCGAATTAGATAGCCAAAAGATTGAGCTATTCCTTGCTAAAAATAAGACTATGAAGCCAGGCGCCCCCTTATTTAAAACTATTGATCCGAAAGATTTAAAGTTTTCTTTAAAATTAGAGAAGACTAAAAAACCAACGGAACAGGGTTCTTTATCTGATTCCCCAGAAGGAATTTTATTCTCAAGTATGCCGGCAAGCACTATCCTTGAGTTTTTGCTAAATGCTTCTCCTCTCCGCATTGATGCTCCGGCTGATCTTAAAGAAGAAAAATATGACTTACTTTATAGACATGAAATGATTATGCCTTTCCAGGAATTTAGGAGCGTTATGCTCAATAGAGTATGCGATGCTTTCAAGGTAAAGATTGAGAAAAGCACTGAAACAATGAAGGTCTATAAATTAAGATGTGTGAATTGTGATAAATTAAAAAAAGAGTTTCAGTTGCTATCCGAAAAAACCAACTCTTACCAGAGCAAGTTTGAGGAAAAAGATGGGAAGATGAATGCCACAACTGTAAATATCTCCTCGCTAATCAGATATTTAGAAAGTATGCACAAGAAAATATTTGTAGATGAGACGGGGCTACCCGGCTTCTATGATTTCGTTGTTTCGCAGGCGAACATTGAAGCAGCCATCAGCGATTTGGAAAAATCCGGCTTGAAGGTTGTATACGAAGATGATCAAATCGAGACATACAAGATAATTAAAAAGTAGGTTTTTCAGAGGAATCATATTTTAGATAATTAATGATTTCTCTCCCAAATAATATTATAAATTGTTATTATTAATGAAAACCCCGCTCGGCATTCGCTAAGCGGGGTTTCTTAATTATTAAATATAATATTCTTTTAATAGAAAATTACATTCCTTTGATTATGCAATCGCCAAATTCAGAGCATTTCTTTTCTTTTGCGCCTTCCATTAAGCGAGCGAAATCGTAAGTAACTTCTTTGTTAGAGATTGCGTGCTCAATACCCTTTACGATTAGGTCAGCAGCTTCTTGCCATCCCATGTGCTCGAGCATCAATACGCCAGATAATATTACAGAACCTGGATTTACTTTATCCAAGCCAGCATATTTTGGAGCTGTGCCGTGAGTAGCTTCGAAGATTGCGTGTCCAGTAACGTAGTTGATATTTGCGCCCGGAGCGATACCGATACCGCCTACTGTAGCAGCAAGAGCATCAGAAATATAATCGCCGTTTAGGTTCAAAGTAGCAATTACTGAATATTCAGCAGGACGAGTCAAAATCTGCTGTAAGAACGCATCAGCGATAGCGTCTTTGATGATGATTTTACCAGCTGCGATAGCTGCATCTTGAGCTTTGTTTGCTTCAGCTTCGCCTTTTTCAGCTTTGATTTTGTCATATTGCACCCAAGTGAATACTTTATCGCCAAATTCTCTTTCAGCGAGTTCATATCCCCAAGATTTGAATTGACCTTCAGTGAATTTCATGATATTGCCTTTATGCACGAGCGTAACGTTTGGACGTTTGTGTGCTATTGCATAATTGATAGCGCCGCGCACTAATCTCTCAGTTCCTTCTTTAGAAACTGGTTTGATACCGATAGAAGATGATTCTGGGAATCTAATTTTCTTTACGCCCATTTCTGTTTGTAAGAAGTTGATTACTTTCTTTACTTCATCTGAGCCATTTAGCCATTCGATACCTGCGTAAATATCTTCAGTGTTTTCGCGGAAGATAACCATGTCAGTTAAATCAGGGCGAAGCACTGGAGAAGGAACGCCTTTAAACCAACGCACTGGGCGCAAGCATACGTATAAATCTAATTCTTGGCGAAGAGCAACGTTCAATGAACGGATACCGCCGCCAACTGGTGTAGTTAATGGACCTTTAATTGCCACGATGTGCTCGCGAATTACGTCCAAAGTTTCTTTTGGTAACCATTCGCCTGTTTTGTTGAATGCTTTTTCGCCTGCTAATACTTCTTTCCAATGGATTTTTCTTTTGCCATTGTATGCTTTAGCAACTGCTGCATCCATTACTTTTACTGATGCTGCCCAAATATCTGGACCTGTTCCGTCGCCTTCGATAAACGGAATAATTGGTTCGTCTGGAACGTTTAAAACGCTGTTCTGGATTGTGATTTTTTCTGCCATGTTTTTTTCTTTACTATGGTTAATAATATTATAAATTATAAGTTAATTTTTATCTTTAAAAGTCTGTGTATTGTATAAAACGTAATAGAAAAATATTATTTTAAGTATTTGAAATAAAAAGAAATAAAGAAATTTTTCTCTATTGAAAATATGTTCATAATTTTCTCTATTTGCTTATTTAAGTAATTGAAAAATTACTTCTTCAGAAAGTCCTTATTCTTCTCAATTAATTCTTTGGCTAAGTCTAAATAATTTTTCGCACCGATGCTAAGAGCATCGTATAAAATTACTGGTTTGCCATAGCTCGGAGCTTCGGATATGCGGACATTCCTATTTATTACCGTTTCGAATGCTTTTCCGCCGAAGTGGCGACGAACTTCATCGACTACTTGATTTGATAGCCTTAACCTAGAATCATACATCGTGAGTAGCACTCCCTCTATATCTAAGTTAGGATTTAGGCGGTAGCGCACGATAGAGATTGTATTTAATAGCTGCCCCAAGCCTTCGAGGGCGTAATATTCGCATTGAACTGGTATCAATACAGAATCTGATGCCGTCAGGGCATTCAAGGTAAGTAATCCCAATGACGGAGGGCAATCGATGACGATGAAATCAAAATCATCTTTAACTTTATGCAAAGCGGATTTTAGCACGGATTCACGGTTCTGAGTGCTGACCATTTCTATCTCCGCTCCGACCAAATTAATATGCGAAGGCAATAGCTTTAGATTCGGCATTACGGAATCTACAATTGCTTTATTGATGTCCAAATTATTGACTAATACTTCATAGACTGTCTTATCTAAGGTTTTAGTATCTACGCCGACTCCGCCGGAAGTATTTGCTTGTGGATCAATATCTACCAATAATACTTTATATTCGGCTGCCGCTAAGGATGCTGCCAAATTGATTGAGGTAGTAGTTTTGCCTACTCCGCCCTTTTGGTTTGCTATTGCTATTATTTTGCCCATAGTATTTTATTTATTTCATTATTATTCGATTTTAAAATATAATTGCTTTTCAATTTTATATTAAAACCCATATTTTATCGAAAAATAAAGGAAATTGCACAAAACAAGAGAATGGTTAATCTCGCCATTTTGTATCTTCCTCTTCACTGCTTCGAAATCCAACAGATGGACTTCTATTTCTTCATTGGCATCTAAGTTCTGCGCGAATTGTCTTTCGCAATCTCGCCAGAGATAAGCATAGCATTTATTATTCATAAATGCAGGATTTGGCAGGATAGTGCCAAGTAGTTCTGGTTCATTGCTGCTGGTGAATCCAGTTTCCTCTGTGCATTCTCGCATTGCGGCGATCCTTGGTGCTTCGCCTTTTTCTATTAATCCCGCCGGCAATTCCAGTGTTATGCTGTCGGAGCCATGCCTATATTGCTCCACGAAAACTATTTTATTATCTTTTGTGATTGGCAGAATATTTACCCATTCCGGAGAATCTAAGTAATAAAATTCACCTGATTTAGTGTCTTCAGAATTAGCTCTTTGAACGGAATACAGGTCGAAGATCTTGAAATTTCCGACTGCTTTTTCCGATTTAGTTTGCCACTTCTTTAACATATCACAAATATGACTAAAATTAAACTACAAAAATAAGAAATATTAGTGAATAAAGTAAATAATTTTATTCTTTATATCAATGCGGACATTTTATTTTTAAACCATTGACTATTAATTTGATCTATTTCCTAAATAATTTGTTTTATTACAAATTTTCAATTAATTTTGTAGTAGAAATAATTTATTATTTGACAATGAAATCAGCATACAAATATCCACATAAACCGACTATATTAATAGTTGACGATAATGCCGAGAACCTCGAGGTCCTTGGGAAGATTCTCGATATTTATGGATATAATATAGAATTTGCTGATGATCCCCTCCTCGTCTATGATTTAGTTAAATCCAACAAGCCTGATATGATTTTGATGGACGTAATGATGCCAAATATGAATGGCTATCAATTAACGGATTTGATTAAATCTGATGATGACTTAGCCGACCTCCCCATTATTTTCGTTACGGCAAACAAAGAGAAAGAGGGGCTTATTGAAGGGTTTAACGTCGGCGGAGCTGATTACGTTATCAAGCCATTTGATGCCAAGGAATTAGTTATGCGCATTGATACGCATTTGCAACTTAAATTCGCAAGAGAAACCATCGTTCAGACAGTGAAAGAACTTAGCGATGCTAACGAGCAGCTTGTCAAATCAAATGCCATTAAGGATAAATATCTTAATATCATCAATCAAGAGTTGCAAAATGCTGCTGATTACGTTACTTCGTCGCTTCCTCTGGCGATCCCCAATGGTAGCGTTCAAGCTAATTGGTATTACATTCCCACAAGTTCCCTTGGCGGTGATTCATTCGGTTATAAATTCCTTGATAATGATCATTTTGCTTTTTATTTATTAGATGTATGCGGTCATGGTATTAGCAGCGCACTCCATTCTCTAAGCATTTTAAATTCAATCAATTATCAGAATCTGCCGAATGTAGATTATCGCCACCCAGAGGAAGTGCTTGCGCAACTCAATTCTAGATATCAGATGAACGAGCGCACAAATCAATTATTCTCAATTTTTTACGGGGTTTATAATTTAAGTTCTAAAACTTTGCGATATGCCGGTGCCGGACATCCCCCCGCAATATTATTTGATAATGGTTCCGAGCCTATTTATTTAGAATCTCAAAATCGCATTATAGGTTTTATTCCAGACTTAGTTTTCAAGTCAGAAACCATTCAGGTGAATGATCTTAGCGATTTATATCTCTTTACAGATGGAGCTTACGAATTTTTACAGGCGAATGGTAATCGTGGCGAAATAGATGATTTAAAGAAAATCATCGTCAAGTGCAGGAAAAGCTCCAACCCAAATGAATTAAAAAAGATCTATTCGGAAGTCGTCGTTAAAAATAACAATTTGCCATTATCCGATGATTTTTCAATCTTAAAATTTCATCTTAATGGAGTCTCCTAAGATATTCACAAAATTTTGAATATTGTATTTAATAGAAGTAATTATATAAAAAAATATCTCCCTTATCATTGAAATGCTAAGGGAGATTTATTTTTTGGGGATATCAAATAATGTATTATTTGATTAGCTTGTTAGCGTGTTCCCAATTTACTGCATCCCAGAATTTTTCAATGAATTTTGGGCGTGCGTTGCGATAGTCAATATAATAAGCGTGTTCCCAAACGTCAAGCGTTAGGATTGGGCTTTGGCTATCAGTCAGCGGAGTGCCAGCATTGGATTTCTGCACGATTTCGAGCTTGCCATCGGCATTTTGCACGAGCCATGCCCAGCCACTTCCGAATAGGGTTGTAGCTGAATTGCTGAATGTTTCTTTAAACTTCTCGAAAGATCCGAAATTGCTGTTAATAGCGTCTGCGATTTTTCCAGTTGGGGCACCGCCACCATTTGGAGATAGGCAATTCCAGAAGAATGAGTGATTAAAGTGCTGTGCAGCGTTATTAAAGATTCCGCCTTGAGCTTTAGTTATTATGGCTTCGAGTTCTTGGCTTTCGAACTCTGTGCCTTTTATTAGATTATTTAGATTTGTAACGTAAGTCTGATGATGCTTGCCGTGATGATATTCAAAAGTTTCTTCGCTGTAGATACCTTTGAAGTCGCTTGTATTAAACGGAAGCTCTGGTAATTGGAACATATTGTCCTCTTAGTTATATCAATAAAAACTGTGAATTATATACTTAGTAAACGAGGCAATTAAATATTATTTTAAATTATTGCTAATATTTATATATTTCCTTTTATTAACTCGATTATTTTTCATATTTTTGTAGACTTTTTTTACAGTGCGAATTATTTAATGAAAATTGAAATTGAAGAAGATTTCCCTTTGAGCAAGGAAAGGTTTGTGGAAGGTTCACGAAGACTAGCTCGAGAGAAAGTTTTGCAAATTCTAAACGCTTATGAAGTGTCCGAGATCCCTTGGACGCAGCAATTTACCCATATTTTTAACCGCTTATTTAACTTTGGCGATGAAGGCGACGAGGATACTACTCCGAAGGGGCGTATCTTGAAGCCTCAGGAAGTTTATGAGTTGGAGGCAGATCAGCCAATTCGCTGGAGCGAAGAGCATCTGTTCTTTGCCAGAAAGCTGATTGAGAAGTGTATTGAAAACAAAACTTTCTGCGATGAAATCATAGAAAAAAATTCTCAAAACTGGGAATTAGATAGAATTGCTAATATCGATAAATATCTGATATATATAGCTGTAAGCGAGCTGATGTTCTTCCCAGATATTCCTCCAAAAGTCAGTATTAATGAAGCTATAGACATAGCAAAAAAATACTCTACTGATAAAAGTAGTATCTTTATTAATGGAATTATGGAAGCCTTTATCTTGGTGTTTAAAGAAAAGGGCTTGCTAAATGAGAAAGCATTGCTACTGAAGCAAGCATCTTCGCAAGAGAAATCAAGCGAAAAAGAATAGTCTGAATAAGATTTGGAATATTCATCTCCCGCCCTAAAGGACGGGCTTGATATTTTTTCAACCCACTGCTTTAGCTGTGGGATAATATTCACAAAACTGCTATAAACTATTTAGCGATGAACTGTATTTTTACGGTTCATCGCTAATTTTTTGTTTGTTCTATTTTTGCTTATTATTTGCTTGCTTATTATTTGCTTATAATTATTTCCAATCTTCTGTTCTTTGATTGGTCAGGGTTATCTGCCTTGCTTTTTCCAAATGATTGCACCTTTATTATTCGCGAAGAGATACCCATTTTTATCAGAAGTTTTTTGATGCTTGCGGCGCGTTGGTCTGTGAGAGCTTGATTATACTCGGCGCTTCCTGCGTTATCTGCATATGTTTTTATGGTGTAAGTACATTTTTTGCAGGCATTGTTTTTTATAAAATCATTCAGCTGAGCAGAGTCTTCATTATTTAGGGCAATTTCATCAAAAGCATAGTATAGAGTTAGCTTTTCAGCTGTTATTTCTGTTTCTGGCTTAATTGACTTTGGTTTCTCGGGGCATATTGCCTTATAAAATTTCTGCACGTAGATATCAGCGTTGATAGCTTTTGGCTCGCCTAATTTATAAATATTGGCAATTGAAGATGAGCCTGCGAAATCTGTATTCATCACTTCTAATTTATAATCGCCTTCTTCTATTACGGGAATGATATATTCTGCATCATTAGGAATTGTGCGGAAGATTCGAGATTTCCCGCTTGAAATATGTGTGCATTTTATTTCAAATTCCTGCTCAACTGGGTATTTCTTATTTTGTTGTAATTCATAAACAGAGCCGGTAATAAAGGCGTATTTCTTTGGCTGGAAATCAGTAGGTAAATCAATTTTATAGATCCCCTGACGCTTGGAAACATTATCATAAGACACATAATAGGCTTGATTCCCAAAGGCAGTAAGCCAGAAATTATTATCGTCTTTTGGTGTGTTTATTGATTTTCCGAGATTGACGGGGGCAGACCAATTATCCCAAGAATCATCTAAGCGAGTGGAAAGATACAAATCATATCCACCCAATCCATTGGGCTTATCAGACGCAAAGAAAAGTGTTTTGTTATCAAAGGCGAGGAAGGGAGAAACTTCGTTAAACTTACTGTTTATAGCCTTCCCGAGAGGTTTTGGTTCGCTCCAAGTTTTTGTGTTTGGATTGAAATGGGAAGCATAGAGATCCATTCCACCGCTATTATTTGGCTTCGCAAGCGATAGGATTATCGTCTGTAAATCGTATGAAAGAGTAGCGGAATAGATTGAAGAATCATTAGAGTAATTTTCAATTTTCAGAGGGGCGGGAAATGACCAGCCGCCATTTGATTGCTTAAAAATAAATGAATATGAGTTGTTACTTTTAGATTTACTGCTATACGTCCCTGAAATCAGGGCAGTTTTGCCATCTGGAGAGAGATACAGGAGGACATCTGATTCTTTAGTGTTTATTGGGGGAGCAATTCTTTTGGGAGTATCCCAAGCGTTGGTTCCCAAGCTCTTGCTCTGCCAAATATCATCTAAATCAGATGTGTTTCCAGTATTCTCAAAGTGAAATTTCCTATCTAAATATAGGACTTTCTCGTCGAAATCGCAAATTGGCATTATTGCCGGTTGGAAAGAGTTAATGCTCTCTGGTAATCGCGTTTTTCGGAGATCATCCTCGGCTAAAGTGCTAATTAAAGGAGTAATTAATATAATTACGAAAGCGCATAAATCAGTTATTTTCTTCATCTATTCTTCTTAAGTTTATGTGTCAAATTTATGTATAATACAATTAATAATAAATACGGTAATAAAACTGAAAGGTTAATATCGTTGCTACAAATATTATCACCTTATATCTTATTACCGTATATTTTATTATTTAATATCTTATTCCTTTATTTTAAGCCTTTAATTCCAGCGTCCGCTAAGGCTTTATCTAATATTTGCTTGTTGCTGTCTTGCATAGGCATTAGTGGCATTCTGTAGATTTCTTCGCAGAAACCAAGGGAAGCCATTGCGTATTTAACAGGCGTAGGATTGGTCTCAATAAAGTTGAATTGCATTAAGTCTAATAACTTGTAATGCAGTGCGCGAGCCTTATCCCAGTCCCCTTTTAGAGCGAGGCGAGTCATATCACCGAACTCTTTAGGAGCATAATTGGAAATTACAGAGATTACGCCGCGTCCGCCCATCAAGACGATTGGAAGGGTTAGCGAATCATCGCCAGAGAGCAGGACGAAATTATCGGGAGCATCTTTGATGATTTCCATCATTTGATCCAAATCGCCGGAGGCTTCCTTCACTGCGATAATATTTGGGCATGCTTTTGCCAATTTCAGCACAGTAGCTGGTTTGATATTTACAGCTGTTCTGCCGGGCACATTATAAAGAATGATTGGGAAACCCTCTGCATTGTCTGCAATGAGCTTAAAATGCTCGAATAGCCCCTCTTGCGATGGCTTGTTGTAATAAGGCGCTACTATCAATGCCGCATCTGCACCGAGCTCCTTTGCTATTAGAGTATAATCGAGAGAGGATTGTGTTTCGTTTGTGCCTGTGCCAGCGATTACCTTGCATCTGCCATTGGCAAATTCCAATGCTTTTATTAGCAGAGCTTGCTTCTCTTTTGCAGTTAGGGCGAAGTTTTCGCCAGTCGAACCACCTACTACTATACCCTCTATTCCAGCGCCTATCTGGAAGTCTATTATTTTCTTTAAACTATCGAAATCAATTTCTCCATTATTATTAAATGGAGTAACTAAAGCGGAAAATGTTCCGGAAATTTCAAACTTAGACATACTTTGTCCTTTTTATGATAATTATTATTAAAATACGAAATAAATTAACTCAAAAATATGAATATTAATCAACTTTACAAAACAGGAAAGAAAAAAACAACAATAGATTCCTTAATGACTTAATAAATATATTTTCTAATAAAATGAAATTACCCTTAGTCGATAAATAGCTAATGTTAATTTTTGCCAAATAATAAATATTTTACTTGTATTTTCGTGTTTGTCTACTTTCGGATAGCTATGTTGTTCTACTATATAGCACCGAAATTTTTTATAAGGTATTTTTAAATATTATACAAACTAAATGAATTGGATCATATTAATTATTGCGGGTTTTTTTGAGGCAGGATTTGCTACATGCCTCGGGATGTCTAACAAAACAAGTGGAGCAAGCTCTATGTATTGGTTCATTGGCTTTATCGTTACCTTGGTGATTAGTATGTTGCTATTATATAAAGCTACGCAAACATTACCAATCGGCACTGCTTATGCCGTTTGGACTGGTATCGGGGCTACAATTACCGCTATCATCGGTATTATAGTATTTAAAGAGCCAGCAGATTTTTGGAGGATATTCTTTATTTCTACGCTGATTATGTCCATAGTCGGACTTAAATTCGTATCAAATTAATACCCTTCAGTAAATTAACATTGTCAATAAAGGATATAAATCAATATGGTATTAGCAGAATTTGCAATGTTCCCAACAGATAGAGGAACAAGCGTAAGCCCTTATGTCTCAAGAATAATTGATCTAATAGACAAAAGCGGAATTACATATCAACTCACTCCAATGGGGACAATCCTCGAAGGGGATTTCGATGAAGTAATGAAAGTAGTTTCATCGTGCTATTCCGCATTAGAGGCAGATTGCGACAGGATTTATTGCTCGCTAAAATTTGATTATCGCAAGGGAGATAATTCCAGAATGAAATCAAAAACTGATAAAATACAGAGCATCCTTGGCAGGTCTGTTAATCTTCAATCTACGAAATGCTCACAAATTTAATGCTTTGATCATTGATTTATAGCAACTTTTGCAATCATTGTAGTAGATCAGGGCGGCGTTCCTTCGTTTTAATTAAGGATTGCTCCTCTCTCCACTTCTTAATATTTGCGTGATTGCCTGATGTAAGGACTTCCGGGACTTCCATTCCTCTGAACACTGCTGGTTTGGTATAGAATGGAGCTTCCAAAAGCCCATCCATATAGGAATCATCTAAACCGCTTTCCATATCGCCGAGAACGCCAGGAATTAAGCGGACTATCGAATCCACTAAGACGAGCGCGGGCAATTCCCCACCGCTCAGGACATAATCCCCGATGGAGATTTCCCTTGTGATAAAGGTATCTCTAATTCTTTGGTCTATTCCCTTGAAGTGTCCGCATAGAATAATAATATTTCTTGATAGGGATAAGTCATTGCAAATCTTCTGCTTTAGCTGTTCTCCGTCCGCAGTCATATAAACAATATCGTCGTATTTCCTTTCGCTCTGGAGCTGCTCGATACACTTGAAGACTGGCTCGCATTTTAGTAGCATTCCCGCACCCCCACCGTAAGGCGTATCATCAATATGCCTATATTTATCATCGGCATAATCGTGGAGATTATGCAAAACGAGTTTCACCTTGCCCTTTTCCTGAGCTATTTTAATAATACTAATATTTAGGACAGAATCGAATAGATCTGGAAAACCCGTAACTATATCAATTCTAATGATTTCCTCTGTCTCGTCCGTATTGTTTGCGTTCATTTCATTCATCATATTATCCTAAATTTCTGAATTTAAATTTTTCATACCTTCGATTAGCTTTACTTTGAAGGATTTCTTCCTTTTGTCGAAATCAATAATAAACTCATCGACTGCTGGAATAGTATATTCTGCGTCTTGACCCTTAATTACCCATACTTCGCCGGCAGGAAGATACCAAACATCAGATACCGTGCCGAGGAGCTCACCAGAAAAAGCATCGAATGCCTTATAGCCGAAGAGTTCATCGGTATCGACGTTATCTTTAGTTTTAGTGATTTCTTCTTTATCAATGAAAACGCCTGCTTCTTTTAGCTTTTCAGCATCTTCTGGATTTGTAATTTCATTGAAGCTAATCATAGAATGGAAGCCAAGTTTATGGAATTTCCGAACCGTGTACTTTTCGTTAAAAGATTCAGAAAAACCTACGAATACCTGCGTCCCCGCTTCTATAGTTTTAATACCTTTTTCGATGTCTGATAGGATCATGGAGCCATCTAAGCCCTTGACGGAACTAATAGTTCCAATATATTTCAACTGCATATTTTCCTTTGCTATAATATTAGGACACAAAACAAGTTTCAAAAATACAAAATTTTTCAAAATTATTTTGATAATAGTTTGTAATAAATCAAAAAGTTTTATTATTTTTGTAATCCGTAATTTAGAAATTGTATTGATAATTATGGTGGATAAAGCAATTGCCTCGTAGTGTAATTGGCAACACGCCTGACTCTGGATCAGGAAAGTCCAGGTTCGAACCCTGGCGGGGCAGCAATTCTAAAGAGAATATCCGCACGAGGGCATTCTCTTTTTTTATAAATACCTTTTTTTCAGAGGATTACTATGCCCGCAGAGCAATCAAAATTCAGCAATTACTTAGAGAAATATAAACACTGGAGAGCTGTAAAAAAAGCAGAGGAAGAAGCCAAAGCTCCCAAAACCCCTGTCGAAAAAGTAGTCTCAATGGCGAAGACCTTAGTCGGTGCTATTCTCGTCGTGATGGTGATTAATGGCTTGTTCTTGGCGTCATTTGTCGTTCCGACTGGTTCAATGGAAAATACTGTAATGACTGGAGATTTCCTCTTCGTAAATAAATTCCTTTATGGACCTTCTACGCCGCAGATAATTCCTTTTTTGAATATACCATTACCATTTTATAAATTCCCGGGTATCAAAGACCCAGAGCGCGGCGATGTAATTGTATTTATTTACCCCGGCGACAGAGATGCGCTAAAAGCAGATGAATTTCAGTATTACTTAAAAAGATGCGTAGCCGTTGCAGGAGATTCCCTCCGAATCGATGGGCATAAAGTATATGTAAATAATAAAGAATTTCATTTACCTGAACATGCGCATTATGACCCAAGCGTGCCAGATTCTCCAGCAGAGCAACTTGCTACATTCCCAGTTGGTAGAAATTATACTCGCAATAATTACGGACCAATCAGAATCCCGAAGAAAGGTGATGTAATTCAACTTAGCTTAGAGAATTTACGCGAATGGGAGATATTCATCAAGAGAGAAGGCAAAAGCGTAAATGTGAGCAATGGACAAATCCTTATCGATAATAAAGCTACAAATTCATACACTGTGCAGCAGGATTATTGCTTCGGATTGGGCGATAACAGAGACCACAGCTTGGATAGCCGCTATTGGGGCTTCATTCCTTACGAAAATGTCGTAGGCACGCCGATGATGGTATATTGGAGCTGGGAATCGAGAGATGAATTTATGAACGAAAATTCCTTCGGTGAGAAATTGAAAAATATCCGCTGGAGCAGATTCTTGAATATTATTAGATAATATTATATTGAGATAATAATTAGATAAAAATATATACACAAAAGAATATTTACCCCAGATTATTATTCTTAAAACATTAAAA
>CAZGXC010000022.1:14679-27900 GCA_964529535.1 uncultured Hyphomicrobiales bacterium
TTAGATTGAATTGATTGCAGTTTCAATTGATTTAACAATCCATCAATATTTATAGATAATATTATTATCTTAGTTCTCTATTTCCAATGGTTTAAATCCATTGCCAAGAATTTCCTTAGAATCAATTACGTTGATGAAAGCATTTGGATCAATCTTCGCGATTTTATAGCGAAGGATCATCATCTCGCGACGAGTCAATACTGTATAAACAATATCAGAGCTTGTCTCGTGATACATACCAATTGCTGGAATTAGCGTCGCACCGCGGTTAATATCCTTCAATATCAACTCTTTCACCTCGTCAATCTTCGTCGATACAATCATCAAGGTCTTATAAACTGAGGCACCCTCGATGATTAAGTCTATTACCTTACCCTCGATAATTACAATTATCCAAGAATACATTGGTAATCTCCAATCGCCGAAAGCAATTACAGTTGATAATGTGATTGTGCAATCCACGATGATCACAAGAGTTCCGAGGGAGATATGCGTGAATTTATTTAGTATCATCGCGATAATATCTGAACCACCAGAGGTAGCGCGAGACTTAAAGATCATTCCGATACCAACACCATAAACGATACCGCCGAACACTGACGACAGGAGCTGCTCCTGCAATAGCGGACGCATCGCGGAAGCAAATTGCTCCATCTGGGCTGCGGAAGAGAAATCAAATTGAGCCTGCAATGCCCTCAATTGATTCAATACTTCAGTTGATTCGAGCAAGGGCAAATACCCATAAACATTGTGAATCAAGCCCATAAAGAATGGAATTGCGAATGTAGATACCACTGTCTTTACGCCGAATTTCGGACCCAAGAAGTAAATACCCAAAATCAATAATGGAATATCCATTGAAAGCGCTGCTAATTCTGTGCGCCAACCCCACAAGTTGTGGAATACCATAGATAGACCATAGGTGCCACCGGGAGCAAAGCCGTAAGGCTCTGCGAACATCACTGCTCCAAGTGCGAATACAAAACAGCCGCCAAGCAGCCACATATAGGTTATGAAGAAGTCTTTGGAGAAAAACTTCTCTTTAGTAACGAAAGCCATTTAATCTATAATTAATATGAAACAAAATGCTAACTAAGGCTTCGAGCAAGCAAAGAAGCCCATAAATATTATTTAAGAAAAGGATTTATCAGGTTTTACAGAATGCAAAATTACGAAAAGAAAGTAGCATTTGCAAATGAATATTGATGGATTTATTATTTCGAGGAAGTGGGTGCGATATTCTTCTCAATTAATTTCAAACTTAAGTAATCGCAAAGGGCATATCCCTTCGGAGTTAGTTTCAGGTTGTCACCATCTAACTTCATTTGATTATTGGCGATTAACTCATTTATAAATTCTCCATGAGTAAGTAATAAGTCATAACTAAATTCTGCTTTGATTGATGGGAGATGTATCCCCTCCGCGCGCAAACCGAGGAATATTGCTTCTATTAACTCATCTTCTTTGCTCAATGTTTCTATTTCCTGAATTGGTAGCTCCGAAGTCTGCAGCATATTTACATATTTTTCTACGTCAGGGAAATTATGAATGCGTTTTCCATTCTGGTAGGAATGCGCAGCAGCACCAAAACCAAGGTATTCGCTTCGTCGCCAATAATTTAAGTTATGTTGGGATTGATACCCATGCCGCGCATAACTTGATATTTCGTATTGCTGGAATTGATTTTGATTTAGATATTCCGACATCCAAATATATAGCTCTTCTTCTTTTTCGTCGGAATTTGCTGATAACTTTCCATTTTTCAGCTGCTCATAGAGTGGCGTCCCCTCCTCATACATCAAAGTATAAGCTGATATATGCTGTATATTCGATGCTATCAATGAATCTATCGTATCTTGAAGGCTTTCGGTGCTTTGCTTTGGAATTGAATATATCACGTCGCACGAAATATTATCAAATCCAGCATCTTGTGCTATTTTTATTGCGTCGGTTGCTTCCTGTGGGGAGTGTATTCTCCTCAGGAATTTTAGTTCATTTTCATTTAGTGATTGCACGCCGATGCTTAGGCGATTGATCCCCAAATTGCGGTATTGCTTTAATTTTTCTTGATTTATTTCGCCGGGATTGATTTCTATTGTAAATTCACTGAGAGATGAAGAATCAATTTTCTTGAAAATATGATTTACTATTGTGCTGATTTGCGAAGC
Organism: uncultured Hyphomicrobiales bacterium; assembly: GCA_964529535.1. GTDB lineage: Bacteria > Bacteroidota > Ignavibacteria > Kapaibacteriales > UBA2268 > CALLXS01. The sequence continues at coordinate 16,848 of CAZGXC010000022.1, forward strand.
AGAAAGCAATGAGGGAGTGCCTCCGCCCAAGTAAATAGTGCGTGGCTTTGGAGTTTCTTTACCCATATCCACTCTTATATCTATTTCCGTGAGCAACGCATTTACGTAGCTATCAATCTTCCCCTTGTTGGTAATTGAATAGAAATCGCAATAAATACATTTACTTTTGCAGAAAGGAATATGGATGTAAATAGATGACATTGATTTATATTGATTACTTACGAATAGCTTTGTAGCCACGCTGTTCGAGTAATTTAATAATACCTTTATCTCCGATTAAATGAGCAGCTCCAGCAATCACGAAGTAGTTCTTTTTCGTATTATCTGATAGATATTCAATTACTTTTTCAGTCATCGCAATATTGCGTTTGTCTATTAATTCTTCATAAAAATCTTTATTTTCTGGAATATCTTCTTCAGACATTTGCTTCAAGCTGCTATCTATTGCTATTAGGTCGCCCTTCTTCCAATTTTCTGCTAATTCTTTTACATTCTCATTAGTTTTATTCGCATCTTCAAGCGCTGAATTTATTACTTTATTTTCAATACCCTCTTTATTCATCATATCCAATACTTGCAGCTGATAATCCGCATTCTCTAATTCAAGGATTTTCATCTTGCGTTCTTTTGCTTTCTTCGTAAAATGAATATCTATCCCATATTCAGGCGTAATTCCGGCATTCGCTGATTCAAATTGTGAGATCATCATTGTGATGAAGGCTGGCTTAAAGCGATTCAGCATCTGGCGACTCATTCCCTTGGTGGAGAAATATTTGACTAACTTAGTCATCGTAGTATCTGCTATATGCCCCGCAAGGCTATCCGTTAGCGGATATGATACTTTAGCAATCATTTGCATTTGATTGATTTTGCTTAAGTCAATCTCAGTTACTAAATAATCCGATTTTTGGAACGATTCCTCTATTACAGGGGCGAGCGGATAAAATGAAGAATCCGCAAAGTGAATTGAGCCAAGTAGGAACACCGTGCCACCAGTCTTTGATTCGACTTCCCAGAAGATATTATTTTGAGAGAGGACGCTCGCTATGTTTAGTAGCAATAGCGTTACTGTAATTATCCCTAATTTAGCACTTGATTTCATCATATTTATATCTCTAATTTTTTAATTTCGTCTCTAAGCATCGCAGCTTTCTCATAATCTTCGGATTGGATAGCGCGGTTTAATAAATTCTTCAACTGCTCTATCTTATTCGTTCCAATTTCTTCTTTCTTGTTTTTCATAAATGCCGCACCCTCCGTTTTCATCAGATTACTTGATTGCTCGCTCGATACGGAGATTTGCTCTAAAATATCTGATGCTATAAAAATAGGCGATCCGCAACGCACAGCTAAAGCTATAGCGTCGCTTGGGCGTGCGTCTATTTCTAAACCAAAATCTTCGATGATAATTTTTGCGTGGAAAGTGCTATCCTGCATTGAATGAATAAATACTTCCGACACATTTGCCCCGAAAGCATCAATAATGTCTTTCATTACGTCGTGCGTCATCGGGCGAGGAGGTTTCACTCCTTCCAATTCGATTCCAATTGCTTGAGCCTCGAATGGACCAATAATAATAGGGATGCGCCGAGTGCCATCAAGCTCTTGGAGCAGGACAGCGTATGCGCTACTATTGTGGGCACTTGCTGAAATACCCAGCACTATTAATTGTATTTTTTCTAACATATTTATTTATAATAGATTATATCGTAAATACTAAGCCAAGTTGAATACCATAATTGCGTAGCTTATCTGTATAAATAGCACTTATACGTTTTGGGATATTTTCAGAGGAAATTATGGACATCAAGCCATAAGTGAAGCGCAAATCTACAGCTAAATTCTTCTGTATCGGAATTTCTAATCCTCCGCCAATCCCGAAATCAAACGCATTATATTTAGGAGTAAATTCAATTCTATCAATTTCACTACTGAAAGCATCATTTACCTTCACAGCAAAATAAGGTCCCACTAATACGGAAAAACTTTTATTTTCGAAGCAAGCCATAATCGGCAGTTCTAAATATGATACATTAGTCTTTGTTATCACTGTGCTTGCCGTAGAATCTCTGTAAATATTATTAGTATTTGATGCACCCTTCGCCGCAAATACTAATTCAGGACGAATAGAGAAGTTGGTGGTGATAGGAATCTGAAGCAACACTCCACCCGAATACGAAAATTTGTATTCCATGGAGACGCCATCATTATCGAGATTGCTTACTCCCGCAGAGAACTTAGCCCCAAACACCATCCCTCTATCTTCGGAATTCGCAGTGAATGTGCAAAATATTACTATCAATATAGTTACTATCTTTTTCATATTATATTTTAAAATTTATTATTAAATTGTCTTTCTCTAAAGATAGTAGACGAAAACAAGGTGTTTTATTATAGGAGGGAGATTAATAATAGTGTAAATATGGTATTCAAAAGCACAAAGCCCTTGCCATGGTTATATGACAAGGGCTTTTGCAAATATCAAAATTTTATTTTAACAATAATTGATACTTTTCGATTTTATTATTACAAACTACAGATAAATGATATATCCCTGGAGTTAATTCAGAAAGATTTAAATTCAATTTATTATCAATAAGATTTACACTGGCATTTAATTGTATTTCTCTGCCTATATTATCAAACAATCTATATTTCAAATCTTCTGTTGGATTTATTAAATTAATCGTAAGGACTTCATCTTTGTTTAGCATTATTGCATTCATTGTATTTTGAACTTCATTGAAGTCAATGATACCGCTATTTTCATCGTATTTTAATACGACAAATTGTCGAGAATCCGTGCGCAACATCAATGTATTAGACACATTTGAAATAGCCAAATATGTAAAAAGATCTTTACTGTCATAAATGGTTGCAAGTTTTTTTTCACTGTAGTTATACGCATATAATTTACCATCTCTTAAAGCAAATATGTATTTATCATCAAATGAAAAACCATAATTTTGGGCAATTTTCCAGTTATTCGATTCCAGCTCTTTTACTTCACCTGCTACATTTACTAAATCAAGCCGAAACGAAATTGCAAACTCATTTTTTAAATCAATAATTCTATTATTAGTAGATAGAACTTTCCCATCATACTGCTTGTACATTAGCCAATTTGATGTATCCCAAATCGAAGTGCCCTTCACATTCAAATTAAGCTCATCAAATTTTGGACTACCATATAAGTATTTTCCATCGGGTGAAAACCTCAAATATTCAATAGGAAAAATTGTATCATTAGTACAATTATATGCGGTTAGGGTCGTAATAAGATTGTAGCTTTTACCGTCTATAATATAAATTTTCCCTCGCTTACCGCCAATTGCTATATATTTTTCATCAGGGGAGATAGCAGTACTATATATTTCATCCTTATCTAATTGATAAATGGGTTTTGATTTAAAATACGTCATATCATATTTATCTAGCGTACTTCCGTAGTAAAAAGTGCAGGAACATTAAGTCGTGGTATTAGTTTGTATCCAAACAAGGATTTCTTATGCAGCAAACAAAGATGAATAGGATGTATTTTTATTTAAATCATAACCGTAAATATTAACAGGTCCCGTATTAATTTGACAATTATCATTATAAATTGACATAAAAATTTCTCGAAAATACCCTGGTTGATCATACATATTATCAAAAGAATGAACCACTTTTCCGCTATCTATATCAAGAAAATATACACTACCACTTTGATATGTTTTTAGTAATATATAATTATCTTTAGCTTTTATCTTTCTAATATCTTTAGATATTGTATTTAATATTGATTTTAAATACTTACCTGATTTAATATCATATATTTCTATAGTGTATGGTTCATTAACTTTTATAAATCCCTTATTATTTACTACAAAGAGTGAATCACCTTGAATAGTAAGACCACCATAATGCAACGAATTATTTTCAGCTAATATCTGATATTTATTAGTTTTGCAATCATACAAAGATAAAATATGATACAAAATATTTGTTTTTCGCAATATTACAGCCTTATCATTTTGAAATGAATAATCTAAAATAATTTCCAAAGAAGGTGATTCTAAGTGAATAGTTTTAATATTAGCTTGCTTATTATCAATATCATATACAATTAATATTCCCGGCTGTATAATAGATGTTTTTTTTGTTAAAATATTTACATCTAATGAAAGATAATATGAACCTTCTGTAGTATTTTCTGTATAATAAGCTAAATCCTTCCATATTATTTCTTTTGTTATTAAATTTTTCAAATATATAGAGTCTTTTTCTTTATAAAGAAGATAGTCATTAATAATTTGTATTTTATCTTTATTAGCAATAGAAAATGAATCTAAGACCTTATTTGTTTTACAATTGTACTTATATAACTTATTTCTGTATTTTGGGTTATAGGGATCAACATATTCTCGGCACCAAATTATACTGTCAGAAGTGAAATATTGTATCCAGTAAATCCCTAATTCTTTAAGTCTTGCCAAAGGAATCGTATTAGATGTTTTCTTATTAAGTATATCGTAAATAATGACGTTACTATCTGTTACAGATAGAAGATAAGTATTTTCGGAATTAATAACGCTATATGAATTAGGGTAAAATGAAGTATTAATAGTTTTTTTATGCTTAAATAAACTATCTTTTCCACCTTGAGCCATCAGAGAAGATAATCCAAATAAGAACAAAGAAACAAAGAGAGAAATATTAAATATTATTTTTTTCATATTTAGTATATTTTTTTTTAATAAAAATGTGTTGCTAATCACATCAGCAATATAAGCAATCAGCAACACATACAAAAATAGTTAATTAACTTTATATAATTTTTTCACAAATATTTCAGAATTTGTATATATTTTAAAGTAATAAATACCTGTGTTCTTGAAAGAATACGGAGTGTTTATTTGAGATAGTCTTATATTATCGTCATAAAATATACGATTTCCTAATTGATCAAAAATTTCTATTTTTTGAATTTTTTCTTTTGAAGATATTGTATAATCACTATTTAACACCGGATTAGGATAAATATCTACAGTAGTATTAATATTTTCAATATGCAAGGAATTATTAGTGTTTTCAACCACTTTAAAATATGAATCTGTAACATAATATTGATTTAAATTTTCCATTGATGTTATTTTTAATCTAACATATTTGTTAATCAATTTATCTGAGAACATATAAGAAAATTCAGAATTTAATACATTGTCACCAATGATTGAATATTTTTTACTCATAGAATCCCACATTTCGATTTTTACGGGGGATTGTATTCTTTCATTATCCCATTTAATTTTTGTTTGGGATAAAGCTTCAACTTTGCTACCACCTACCGGATAGTAGTTTTCTATTGATAAGGAATCGCTTAAAAGTGCTACTAATGCAATAAGCATTAAAATTATTTTATTCAACATTATTTTTATCTTTCAATTTGTTTATATTATTTTAAATTATCTTTCAAAGTCAACTTCAAGCCAAATAATTAAATCGTTACCAACTTCTACTTCAAACGCTCTAATTAAATCGTTGCAGTCAGGAATTCCCCAACATGGTTTGTTAATTCCATCAGTAGCACCGCCATGTGTTAAGTAGGTATTCGCTGAACCTATTTCATCATCAGTAAACCAATCATTTTCTTTCGAAATTATTGTAAAAGTTTTGCCTAATATATCAGGAACACCAGCGGAATCACCAAGTAATTTTGCGGCTTCAGATATTACTCCTTTTGCAATATCTTGGAGTTCTTGTGTTGTACTATTCCAATCATTATCAAATGTTTGCGCCGATAAATAGATTACTTGGTCAAATTCAGTAATTCTCCTAGCAAACATAAATAAATTTTGGTCAACTTCCTTATCAAGATCTGAGGAGGTGAGCTTACCATTTGTATTACACACATTTGCTGTATAATCATAATAATTTGAGCCAAGAGGAAATCGAACACCTGAATATGTCTCATATAAATGATTGTTACCAAGTTTAGATATTCCATTAAATAAAATATATAAATCTGCAAGATTAACATCTTCACATGTACCCAACCAAGGCTTACCTCCGTCATATAATCTTTTTAACCTTATTTTTTTCAATCTATAAATTAATCTTGGTCCAATAATTTGCATAAACACACATCCATTATTGTCAATTTTGCTCCCATCAACAGCAGATATTCCGGAAAAACTCATTTGGAGATTGTTCCCCCAACATACATCATCAACATTTACTTCTACAGAAGAACCGGAAGCATATTCAGGTAATTCAGACCCAATAAGTTGATAACTCCTAATTTTACCAGTTCTCTTGTAGTCCATAAGTTCTCGGCAATCTAATCTATTTCTATTGCCTGATTCATTTGCAGGTCTCATGCCATGCATATCGCTAAGTTCAAAATATTCATTGAAAGATACCATATTCACTTTTTTATTAAAATTAAGCCTAAATTTTAAAAGATCTCCGGTCTTTGTTGTACGTAATCGGCACAATATATCAACATCTTCAGGTTTAACAGTTTTAGTAAATAATTGACTGGATGAATCTATGTAATATACGGTTATTGAAACCAATTTGAAAACATCATAATACTCATAACGTATTTTTTTAGATTTATTCATAAACATACCCATTTTATGCTCTGAATTATTCCAGTCCTCAATATCAAATACCCTATTTTGATAATCTTTATCAACCCGGGCATTCATTGAATTTCCTTTAGGCTGTGGATTTGGTTTTATATTTACAGAGTAATTTACGCCAATATGGCTTAACATTGAGGCTTTGTATAAATGATACGTCTTTCGTCTTACATTGTTTTGATCTTTGAAATGTTCACCATAAATTTGCTTGTATCTTATTGTACCTAATGCTCTATTGCTTAATTCTACACTCCATTCATTAGTGGGTACTAGCAAATCATGGGAGCTGGACAGCTCTACATCTAAATTTACAACTTTACGTCTTAAAAAAACATGTATTTGCGCAATACAGGAATTTGAATACGGTGCTACTAAAGCAGAAATGGAATTACCTACAAAACATTTTACAGGATCATCTTTGTAACAATTAGGATAGGGAGTAGCTAAAGTACCTATATTTAGTGGACATAGTCCGTTAACAAGAATATACTCTATTTCCCAAAAATCACTATACTCATCCTTGACTTTTATTGTAACATTAAAATTCTCTCTTGTATTTTTTGTAAAAGCAGTACTTCCTATCTTATCTCCATCGTTCCATTCAATATCTTCTCTACGAGGGATTAGAATATCATCATTGTACCTTGTATCTGAATCGGCAGTTACTATTAGCATATTCGACATATTAATTCCCGAAGGTAAATACTTTTTATTCAAATAATACGAACTATTATAATCAGACGTTTTATCACAATTCGTAGGTCCTAATCCATCGTTTTGTTCATTCCACTCGTTAATTGGGCGAACAAATACTTTTAAAGAATAATCTGTACAATTCATCGGATGATCATCTACTAACACTTCACCAAATCCCCTTCCAATAAATACATTAGCTTCATTATAGCTTTCAAAATTTTTACGATTATTGCGCTGTAAAATTAATGGTGTAGGAAATGATACTATAGGATCAGTTGAACTTAGGACATAATTACTATACTCAGGATCGTAAAGTATTCAATCCATTAATCTCCCATCGCCTATATATGCCACATTTATTGTTCCCAACATATTCCTTTTTACAATATATGTAGAATCATTTATTCTTGTAACACCGTCTCCATAATAAATAATATTTCTGGCTACTCTTGCTTCTAAGACAATAGTATCTGATTTTATTTTTTTATATTCAGCTGTAAAATCAAGCCCAGTTCTAATCTTATTTGCTTTACCCACGATATCGTAAATATTGTTGTTAGTAGCATTAAAAATAAAATTGCTGTCTGAACAAATCCATTTAGAAAAATAATACTCCTCTATTATTGGCGGAACTTGCAAATCAATAGTATCATTTATTCCGTATATCAAATCAAGCGTATATAAATCGAAAATATTCTTAATAGAATCAGAAACTAAAGTACCTTTTGGCATGTCCGATATTATTGCTTTTAAATGAACTGATTGGTGTGATATTACTGCTATCTCATATTGAAGAGTATCGCCTTGATTGCCATTTACATATTCATTATTTATTGACAATAGATATTTATAACCTGGATCAAATCCATTTTCCTGCTGCAGAGTTATAGTCTTTTCATTAAGGAAATCGGAAGTAACATTGACTTGTCTCAATTCTCGAATAGCTATCCCATTTTCATAATGTTCAGTTAGTATTTTATTTAATTTAATAAATCCAGGTATGGTTAATAAGTCTTCTCCTTGAAGCAGCAATGGAGAAAGGTGTGCCGTTCGATAAGTTCAGACGGACGGCACAAATCCAACTTGCCATGGGTGGATTTGCTAAACGTGAAGATGGCAAGCCATGGCGATTAGATACCATCTTTCGTATGAATATGCAGTCAGCATTCTCAGAAGGAAGACACCAAGAGCAAAAGGCTGTTGCTGATACTTTTCCATACTGGGAGTTTGTCGCAATCGATGACAGAAGCACTACTGACGGTTGTCGCTCACTCAATGGCACAATCCTTAAACAAGATGATCCATTCTGGAGTATTAACTACCCGCCTCGGCACTTTCATTGTAGAAGCCGTGTGCGTTCCATTAGTAAGTATGAAGCAGCAGAAAAGGGCTTCAAAGCATCCGACCCAACTAAATACACAAATATCCGACCTGCTAAAGGCTTTGATACAAACCCAGGGGAATGGACTCCAAACCTTGGGAGGTATGATAAAAGCATTGGATCTGAGGTAAAGAATTTATTAAGCAGCCCTGGTAGCGTCGGTAATAAAAACGGAGGTAACAATTCTGGGAATAAAGGTGATAATAACGGTGGTGGAAACTCCGGGAACGGAGGGAATGAGAACGGAGGGAATGGAAACTTAGACCAAAACATTAATTACGGATATAGTCTAAAACAAATATTATACAAAGAAGGCTATGTTACAAAAACTGGAAAAAGAATAGAAAACACCTCCAAAGAAATATATGAAAAGGAAGTAGGACAATTTTATGAATATTATTACAAAGGATTATCAGAAGCTGTAAAGGCAGCGATAAAAAGATACAAAGGAGATGATTTCGTTAAAATTAATAGAGATACAAGGGAAGGTAAATACAATGCCGATTACGATGTTATTACAAAAGAGAATATGTCTTTTGCTATAAGATCATCGCAAACACTACATAGAGGCGAAGCATTCCCAATTAATGGAAGTGCATTAACAAATAGAATAAAGGCAATTAGTAACGGACACCTCTTTAATCAATTAATATCTGTGTCTTTCAATCATGAAACAGGTTTGGAATTTGGAAAATATAGAAAAAAAACGATAAGTACAATAAAATATCAAATTAAATTAAAATCAGAACAAAAAGTAGGGATAGGAGAGAGACACGAGTCAGAAATTATCATTAATAAGGATACTAAATATAGATTATTGGATATTAGACACTATGTATTGGGCAAGGGTAACAATATCCACAAGTATTTCGTAGATATAGAAATACTTTAATTAATTTGAAAAGATAACGTTGTGAGCCGAATCTATCATCATCCTAATTCCTAAAGGTAGAGAGCCATCAGGATATTTATATGGCTGTAATGATTGCTGTAGTTTCTCAATATTACTATCATGAACATAAATTTCGATTATCGAATTTAGCTTTCTTATGTTAACTGGTTCATCTACATCAAAAAAATTATGAATAAGTGAATTAGCTTCATCAAAATCTATATCTTGCTCTTTCATTAGTAAATAAGTTAATTCAACCGTATCATACTGTAAATCTTCAGCTAAACTGTAAAGTTTAGCTAATATTTTTGAATTTGTTTTATCTATCTTTTTCATATTAATTCTCTTATAAAATATATGTTTTACATATGTAATAAACGAATACAATGCTAATATAGTTTGATAAATTAAAAAAAAACTTAATTATCCTCCAACCACAAAAGCCCGCTAATCAGCAGGCTTTGAGGTCGAATAAGTTAATCCGTATTTCAAAAGAACTGCGGTAATGCGTTCGGACTCATCTACCGTGAGGAAGAGATTATCTCTATTGATACGTCGCCAGTAGGTAGCTGGATTGATCCCTGACTCACGGAGAAGTGATTTCATTCGGATGACTGGCGATATTCGCTGTAAATCTTCTATGTTTATCATATTATTTAACAATTGGTATATGGGAAATTACGTGCATACATTATAATAGCGTCTTCAAGTTCCTGAGACTGTTCATTGTTCTGATACATATCCTATTAATGATCTATTATATGAAATATTTATTGAATCATTTGGTGCTACAAAACCTTCATATAAATTTTGAGAAATACTTGTAATCTTGTGTACTGTTTCAATTGTTCTAAAAAATAGTGGTTCTATATTATATGCATTAGTGTCCCAAGAATTAAAAACAATTACATAATCGGTGTTATACTTCAATTGCTTGCTATTTAGAGTAAAAACAATCCTATTTGAATTATAAACAAAATGTCCGCTTATCTTCTCTTTTTTTAAATAATTATAATTTGGTATTAAATCATACCTATCTTTTGTTATTATATAAAACGGAATTCTTTTACCCATCGCATAATCAGAACTATCAATATTTGATGAATCCGCAAGATTACTGATATTAATATTAGCATTGAATTCAATTATTACTTGAGAATTAGTGGGAAACTGTAAATTTCCTTGATTCGGTTCAGAATATGCAATTTGAATAGCAATTAAATCTTTATAACAAACGAAAAACAGCAAACATATAGACAAGACTCTAAATATGTTTTTTAATTTCCTCAAATTTCTCCAAAATTTTGTAAAACAGTTAATTAATAATTCTTTCCTTCCTTTTTTTTCACTTTCATTTCGTTAATAGGCTTTGATAAATATCAACGATTGCATAAGTGTCAAAAAAAGGTATACAAAAATAAAAATAAAAAAAAACAAATTACAAAACTTTTTTAT
>CAZGXC010000023.1:0-1198 GCA_964529535.1 uncultured Hyphomicrobiales bacterium
CAACTCTAAATACAAGTATTCTAAAGAGTTAATTGATCTAAATATTGATACATACGCCAGCCAAAACTTCACTCTCGGATATTTGCGACATTTGATGTTAGCAGATGAGATAATGGGGCTGATGTTGGCAAGTGAGCATAATATTGCTTTCTACCTTTGGTTGGTTCGCACTGCGAGAGAGAAAATCCTCTCCGGTGAATTTACTTCTTGGAAAAAGGATTTTCTCGATAAATATTCGCGTGGCGGGGAATAGGTAATCTCCGTGATTTCATTGTAATTATAATATTTCGGAAATAATAAACAACAATAATCAAAACAAAATCAAAATCAAAATAATATATGAAAGCATTAGTAACAGGTGCCACTGGCTTCATTGGTAGCCAAACAGTGGATTACCTACTCGAAAAGGGATACGAAGTAAAATGTACCATCCGCAAGACGAGTAATACTCGTTGGTTAGATGGGAAAAATGTGGAGCTTATAGAGGCTTCTTTATCAGATGTAGCGGCACTAACAAAAGCAGTTGATGGAGTGGATTATGTCTTCCATGTAGCTGGAAAAACCGCTGCTAAAAACGATGCTGAATTTCTTGCTGCTAACCGTGATGGCACGCATAATTTACTAAAAGCAATAGAGTCTGCAAAACCAAATTTGAAGCGTTTTGTGTATTGTAGTAGTTTGACCGTCTCGGGACCAGCTAAGTCCTTAGCAGAGCCGATTACAGAGGAAATGCCATACAATCCAATCACTGCCTATGGCAGAAGCAAAATGGAAGCTGAAAAATTTGTAAAAACATATTTTGATAAATTTCCCATCACGATTGTGCGTCCCCATGCAGTCTATGGACCGCGAGATGAGGATATTTTCGATATGTTCAAAATTGCGAAATTTGGATTAGGAACTTTGATTGGCTTCGATAAAAAATACGTCAGCTTAGTTCATTCCTATGATTTATGCAGAGGAATAATTGCGGCGGCTGAATCGCCCAATACCATCGGCGAGGCATATAATCTATCTTCAAGGCGTCCGTATTCTTGGGAAGAAGTGATGCCAGAGATGTGCAAAGCAACAGGCGCAAAGCGATATATGGGCTTGAAAATTCCTCATAGCATTGTGCTATCTGTTGCTTTTTTATCTGAATCGATAGGCAAGCTAATGAAGAATCCACCTGTTTTCAATTATGATAAAGGTCGGGATT
>CAZGXC010000023.1:1208-13569 GCA_964529535.1 uncultured Hyphomicrobiales bacterium
TTATCCAGAGTTTTTGGATATCATCTATTGAAAAAGCCAATCGCGACTTTGGATACGAACAGCATATTAGTTTAGAAGAAGGAATGAAAATCACGGCTAATTGGTATAAAGAGCAGGGTTGGATTAAATAAGAAATATAAGGGTTAATGATACTTTACGATTCTGCAAAGCATGTTGTGTATTATCAAATTTTCAAAGAAAATTTGATAACTACCATTCGTAATTCGTAATTCGTAATTGTAAATTCTGCATTATTTATTTGTTTATTATAAATGTTTTTATTAAATTATGTTCTGTTAGCTCTGGCGTATAAGTAATTTGCAATATTTTTTCCCCGCCCTAAAGGACGGGGTTGATAATCTTTTTCAACCCACTGCTTCAGCGGTGGGGGAACAGACACTACGAATAATGCAGAAGTTAGCAATATTCAATAAAATATTAACAAGAAATTAAATAATCAATTATATTTTTTAACAAACGATTGATGCAATAATGGCAACAAAAAGAACAAAAAAAGATAGCTATAAAATAGCTTGGCTTCCCGGAGACGGAGTAGGAATCGAAGTCCTCGAAGCTACAAAAATTGTATTAGACAAACTGAATTTTAAAGCCGAATATATTCACGGCGATATTGGCTGGGAATTTTGGTGCAAAGAGGGCGATGCCTTCCCTGAGAGAACTATCGACCTATTGAAAAATGTAGATGCTGCAATGTTTGGAGCAATTACATCTAAACCCGTAAAAGCAGCAGAAGAAGAGTTAGTGCCAGAACTTCAGGGCAAAGGCTTGATATATCGCTCGCCAATTGTGCGTATGCGCCAGACTTTTGATCTATATAACTGCTTGCGTCCATGTAAGGCATATCCCGGCAATCCTTTGAATTTCAGAGATACTGTGGATATCGTAGTATTTAGAGAGAATACTGAAGATATGTATTGTGGAGTGGAATTCAACCCAGTGCCAGAGAAATTATCCGATACTTTGAAGGAATTATCCAAGCCTTTCGCAAAGTTCGCAGAACTAAAAGGCGACGAATATGCCGTTTCTTGCAAAATCAATACACGCAAAGGTTCTGAAAGAATCATTCGCGCAGCTTTTGAATTTGCTAAAGAGCATAATCGTAAGAAAGTTACAGTCGTGCATAAAGCAAACGTAGTCCGCGCAACAGACGGTTTGTTCTTTGAAATTGCAAAAGAAGTTGCCAAAGAATATCCAGATATTTATATGGATGATGCAAATATCGATGCAATGACAATGTGGTTGCTCAAAAATCCAGATAACTATGATGTGTTGGTAGCTCCAAATCTTTACGGCGACATCATCAGCGATTTAGCTGCTCAGATGGTCGGCGGGCTTGGCTTTGGTTGCTCTGGCAATATTGGTGCAGATTTGGGCGTATTCGAGCCATCGCATGGTTCTGCTCCTAAATATACAGGATTGTATAAAGTTAATCCAATAGCAACGATTCTCGCAGCAAAGATGATGCTTGATTGGCTCGGAGAGACTGAAATGGCTGCTCGCATTGAAAAAGCAACTGCTGAAGTAATAAAAGAAGGCAAAATCCGCACTTACGATATGGGTGGATCAAACACTACTTTGGAAATGGGTCAAGCAATTGCTGATAAATTTTAATTTATCACAAAGCAGGCAATCCTAATTTTAATTAGAAGCTAAATAGCACAGAAGCTACTCCAATAATGGGGTAGCTTCTGTGTTTTTAATAAGATGTTTCAGAAATATATTTCTGAAATTTCAAATATTATTTAAGCAGGTTTATCTTTTTTAGGCACTCTTTGATACGACCAAGAGCAAGGCTTGGATCGTTGTCGATGCCCATAGAGAAACGGACGAGACCCGGAGTCATTCCCATTTCTTTTTGTTCAGCTTCTGGAATTTCAGAAGAAGTAGAGCTGCCCGGAGAGCTAAATAATGTTTTATAGAATCCTAAGCTCACCGCGAAGTATCCTACTTTTGCTTCTTGCATAGAAATCATTAATTTTTCAGCATTCTCTTGAGTGATACAATCAATAGTGATGATACCGCTATATCCAAATTCTGGGTTAATCATAGATTTGATTAACTCGTGCTGAGGATGAGATGGCAATCCTGGATAGAATACTTTAATGCCAGCTTTCTCTAATTCAGAAGCGATGAACATAGCGTTGCTACTGTGTTGCTTCATTCTTAAATGCAAGGTGCGAGTATTTTTTAGGATTGATGAAGCTCTTAGTGGGTCTAATGTAGGACCGAGTAGCATAGCTGCGCCATCAATAACGCTTCTCATTGAAGAAACAAATTCTTTAGTTCCGCATACAGCACCAGCTACGCAATCATTTGTGCCATTTAAGAATTTAGTCATTGAATATACTACTACGTGTGCACCGAGTTTGTATGGGCTGCATACAAGTGGGCTGAACGTGTTATCAACTACTAAAGTGATATTGTGCTCGTCAGCGATTTTGCGTAATTCTTTAATATCTGCTATCTCGAGTAATGGATTGCTGATAGTCTCGCAATAAATTACTTTTGTGTTCTTATTGATTTTAGATTTTAAGCCTTCTAAATCCGTAATATTTACGAAATGAGTGTTAATGCCAAGGCGAGGGAAGAAGTTCTTCATAATAGCATAAGAGCCACCATAGATGGTTCTGCTTGATACTATTTCGTCTCCAGTTTTGCAAAGTTGCAAAAGAGTAGTGCTGATTGCACCCATTCCAGAGCCCATTACCTGAGCATCTTCAGTGCCTTCCATTTTCATTAATTGCTCTGCGAGGAATCTATTCATCGGGTTTAAGTGCCGAGAATATAAGAAGCATCCAGCTACTTCTTCGCTGAAGCATTGCTGCATTTTCTCTGTTGTTAGGAATGTAAAAGTAGCAGAATCAGTAATCGAGGGGTTTACTCCGCCGAATTCACCGAACACGTGATAATCCTGCATTTCGTTTGCTGGGAAAAAATCCATTAATATCTCCGTTAATTGTTGTTAATTATTGTTATTTATAACTGAATTTGTATCTTCGTCTAACATCAAGAACTGGGGCATTTCGTATCCCGCATTTTTGATTTGTTCTTTTATCTCTTCTGTCCTTCGTTTATGATATATACCGAGCATGTCGTCGATTTCATTTTGCACTTTTACTCCGTATTTATTAGCTTTGTGGAAGGTGTTAGAGGTAAAGTATTTATGCAATGCCTTTACGTCATTCAACGAGAAGTATTGGGAGTATATTTTCACAATACTCTCGAGAAAATCGCTGTTATCTATATCTTTATTTAATTTTTCTACAAATTCGTCAGAGATTTTTGGGTTATACATCTGTAGTCTTTGAATAATACCATTATTGACTACTTGGTATCCTTCTGCATACCCAAGGATTTTCATTAGGTCGAGGGTTAGCTTCTTGTATTCAGCTGTTATTTCCGCAGGGCATGTGTCCCCTGTGGCAGCTTTGCTTTTTTTGCTGGCACCTTCTGAGTTGAAAGTCATTGCTACAGATAGCAACAAAAGCAATAATATGTGTATTTTCTTCATAGTTAATCGCTTATAATTTTGTTATAAAAAAATGTTTTCTATTAATTAGCATACTTTCCCAAAGTTGAAGCAGTGGATTGAAATAAAGACAATCAACCACATCCTTCAGCGCGGTGGGAAGAATATTTCACAAATTCCCTATTAAACCGAAATGATCGGTCTTCAAAATTCCGAAAAATTTCTGAGATAAACAATTTTATTTTGATTTTTTTATCAACCTTGCCGCAAAAGCACCATCAATATTATGGAAATGCTGGAAAGTTTGCATCATTCCATCTTTGCAAACCGAGTGTGGCAGGTATTTTGAAGCATCATCTAATTCAAAGTCCTCGAAGTTCTCGAGGAACCACTTGATATTATCTGTGTTTTCCTCTGGCTCGATTGTGCAAGTAGAATACACCAAAGTGCCGCCCTCTTTTACTAACAAAGCAGCATTTTTCAGGATATTCCTCTGGGTCTCGGCTAATTTATAAATATCTTCTCGCTCTCTTTTCCACTTAATATCGGGTTTCTTTGATAAAGTGCCTAAGCCAGAGCATGGCATATCGCATAGGACGACGTCGAAGAGTTCATCGCTTTGATAATCCATCGCATCGCTTTGGTGAGCAGTGATTGACTTATATCCTAATCTCTCGATACTTTGATTGATGATGTTGATTTTTACTTCGTATTTGTCGAGAGCAATAATACTGCCTTCGTCTTTCATCATTTCAGCAATATAGAAACTCTTGCCCCCTGGGGAAGCGCATAGGTCGATTACTTTATCTCCGGGCTTGGCAGCAGTTAGTTGAGCTGCGAGCGATGCGCTTGAGTCTTGAATAGTAATTTTCCCTTCGTTGAAAATTTCCAGAGATGGAATTTTGATTTTGTTATTCATTATTACCAAGGAATTTGCATTGTAGGGATCATTTTTAAATTCAATATCTTCCTCAAAGCAATATGCGATAATCTCATCTACCGTTGCCTTCTGGGTGTTTACTCTAATCGTCGTGTATGGTCTTTGATTATTTACTTCCATTAGCTCTTCCGCTTCATTTGGTCCGAAGCGTTGCACCCATCTTCGGACTAACCAACGTGGGTGCGATTGCATAACTGTTAGGTAATAAATCGGGTCGTCTTCTTTTTCTGGGAAGCGAATATTGTCAATATTTCTGGCAATATTCCTTAAAACAGCATTTACAATTCCGGCGATTCTATCACCCTGAATTTTCTTTACTAATTCTACGGATTCATTGATTGCAGCTGCTACTGGAATGCGGTCGAGGAATAAAATCTGATATAATCCCACTCTCAATGTGTTCTTCACTAAATTCAGGCATTTCATATAATCGCCGTTATAGAAGCCATTTAGGATAAAGTCGAGTTTGCTTTTCCAGCGGATCACTCCATATAGGATTTCCGTGAGGAGTGATTTATCCAATTGTGATAAATTTCCGGTGCGATACTCAAAGTCCAATAACTTGTCCAAATAAGCATCGCTTCGCTCGAAGCGACTTAAAATCTTGACGGCAGCTCCGCGAGCCCCACTAAAAAATGGTTCTGTGCTCTCTTCGGTGCTTTCAAAATTGAGATTATTCTCTTCAATATTGGGATTCTCAGGATTTTCTGTTTTTTGCTTTATTTCTGACATTTTATTAAACTCTATTGTCACATCTATAGTCATAGATACGTTTATACTATGCAAATTATTGCAATAAAAAACAGTATAAAATATAATTAAATTAATTATAATCGTCAATTTATATGCAAATAAAGTATTACTTACTGATGTTTCACAAGAATTATGAATTACAATATGAAAAAATTAAGCAAATCCTTATATATAATTGTTCTGGCATTATTAATATCAAATCTCGGCTTAATGGCTCAATTTGGTAAAAACAAAGTGCAATATAGAAAGTTCGAATGGAGATCCATTTCCACAAAGAATTTCGATATTTACTATGACGACGGCTCTAAGTATCTCGCAGAATTTACGTCAGTAGAGGCGGAAAAAGCTGTAATAAAAATTCAGACTTTGATTAATTTCAAAATCAACAAACGCATTCCAATCATTATTTTTGATAATCAAAATGAGTTCCAGCAAAACAACGTTACCCAGCAATATATGTCGCAAGGTATTCAGGGATTTACAGAGATTTTCAAAAATAGGGTGGTGCTGCCATTCTTCGGGGAATACTCGCAGTTCCGCCACGTAATTCATCACGAATTGGTGCATGCCGTGCTTAATCAATATCTCTACGGGGGGACTTTCTCGACGGCAGTGCAGACGGGCAATCAGATTCAATTCCCTCTTTATATGAACGAAGGCTTGGCGGAATATTCCAGCCTCGGCGGGCAAGATTTGCAAAATGATATGTTTATCCGCGATTTAGCAATCAGCGAAAAGCTCGGCGGATTAGAGATGATGAATGGATATCTGGCGTATCGCGGCGGGCAAACATTCTATTGGTATATTGCTACGAATTACGGCGAAGATAAAATCGCTAAATTGCTTTATTATATCTCGATGAAAATGCCTTTCGATGATGTATTCAGAACTCTTTTCAAAATGAGTTATAAAGATTTCTCTGAAAAATGGCAAAAAGACCTAAAAAAATACTATTTCCCCGATATTGAAAAATACAAAGATCCTGCTGATTTCTCCCAGAGAATTACAAACCATAAGGAAGAACGGAACTTTATGAACGCATCCCCAGCTGTATCTCCAGATGGAACGAAATTAGTATATATTGCTGATGATGGCAGGACATATAATGTATATTTGAAAAATTTAGATACTAAAAAAACAAATGATGAAAATGAGCTTAGCAAACCAGAAAAAATAATCAGTAGCGATAGAGCAAGAGATTTCGAGGAGCTAAACCTCACCACGCCAAGTATTTCTTGGTCTCCCGATGGTAAAAGAATAGTCATCTCCGCTAAGCACGGCGGTGAAGATGCGATTTATATTTATGATATAAAAACAAAAGATTATGAAGTAATTCAACTCGGATTGCCTTCAATCTCCTCTGTGCAGTGGTCTCCCGATGGCAATAAACTCTGCTTCGTTGGCGTTACTAAGCCATTTAGCGATTTGTATATTTATAATTTAAAATCGAAACAATTAGATAGACTAACAAACGATGCTTTCACAGAGGCATCTCCGCATTGGTCGCCCGATAGCAAAAAGATTTACTTCATCTCCGAGAGAGGCGAGAATTTAGATGCTGTTAATGATAAGACTTATATTTGGCGCGAAAACTACTCACTTTCAGAGATTTATAGCATTAACTTAGATGATCAAAGCATAGAAAAACTATCGAATATAAACGATGGCAAAATCACTTCGCTTGCTATTACAAATGATGACAAATACATCCTATTTGTATCCGATAGAAGCGGAATAGGCAACATCTATTCGCTAAATATTAATACAAAAGAGGTGAAACCGCGCACAAATTCCATCACAGGAATTACCCAACTCTCCATGAGCAAGGATAACTCAAAGCTCTTTTATTCCTCGATTAATAACGCAGGATATGATATTTTCATGATAAAATATCCTTTAGAAGCGAGCGTGCCGGGCGATACCATTCCATTCACAAAATTTAAATCAGGTGTGCGATTTAAGAATTTAGCTATTCAGCAAAATGAAACCGCAGCAGACTCTTCAATAAGTGCGGTAATGCCAAACTATGGTGGATTTGAAGTAAGTATGGATAAACCCGACTTCATTGAGAAAAACTCAGATGCAATGAGTCAGAATAAAGATTTCGTAAAGCAATATGTCGATGAAGGCTTGCACCAGGAAAAAGAATATTTCCCGAACTTCTCGCTCGATGGAATTATGGCAAATCCAATGGTTAGCTCATATTACGGCGGTGCTGTTAGTGGTTCGTTTCAGGCGAGTGATGTCTTGGGCGATCATATTATTTTCGGGAATATCAATTTATATAGCTCTTTAAAAAATAGTAATATCTATTTAAGTTATTCATATTTACCACAGATAATAGATTATAATGCGACTGCATACCACAATACTTTGCTTTTCAGACGCAGAGATATGAGTATTTATCGCTTCCGAAATTTCGGCACATCGCTCACGGCACAGCTCCCGTTTGATAAATTTAGCAGAATAGAAGCTGGTATGAATATCGCCGGCGCTACAATGGAGCTGGTTGATGTTTATAATGAAGGCGGAGCAGCGAATAACCAAAGCAAGTTCTTGCTTATCCCGCAAGTGCGATACGTTTATGATAATGTATTATATGGTTGGTATGCCCCAAGCGATGGCACTCGCTTTTTCGTGCGTGGGCAGGCAGCCCCGAAATTCAGCAAAAACGATTATAGCTACGCAATGCTTGATGCGGATTTCCGCTATTATATCACATTCTTTGATTATCTAACGGTGGCGGCGCGCGGAACTTTCGGAGCGAATTTCGGCTCTGGCACATCGAATTACTTCCTCGGTGGCATAGACAACTGGCTTTTTGGTAATCGATACAATTCATCAATCCCATTAGATAAACCAGAAGATTACATATTTATGCAATTTGTTACTCCGCTTAGGGGTTGGAGCCTTGGGGAGCTATCTGGCTCGAGATATTTCGCAACGAACTTTGAATTAAGATTCCCATTATTCCAAGCATTGGTAGCGGGACCAATTCCATTTTTAGTGCAGGGCGTGATGGGCAATCTCTTTTGCGATATTGGCGGGGCATGGTCGGGAGATTGGAACTCATTCCGCTCAATGGAGACAGATTTACAAGGGAGAAGCGTCCCCAAAGATCTTCGCATCAGTGCCGGAACAGGGGCGAGAGCTTATCTCTTTGGAATGCCAATTAAATTTGATGTAGCTTGGACTTACTTCGGGCATAATTGGTCGCAGCCCATATATTTAATTTCTTTAGGATATGATTTCTAATACAAGAATTGACAAATAGTAAAATAATTATCAATAATACAAAAAGAAAAAGAAATGCTTTCAAATGAAACAGAATTAACTGAAAAACGATGGGAAATCGCAAAGCTATGGAGTTTTGCGATTCACCCAAGAGATTATTTTGAGACTCTAAATCTTAGCCAAAAGTTTCGCAGATTGTTAAGCCTATTGCTAATAGCATTCGCTATTAATTTCCTTGCCACAGGATTATATGAATTGATGCACTGGCTCACGGGCTTTAAAATTGAAGAAGATGTAATCGAATCTATTTTAAAGCAAAAAGAGTTGCGCATCCTTGTTTTTATACTTGCGGCATTTATCTTACCAATAGCAGAGGAGTTTATTTTTAGATTCTTCCTGAAATACGATAGGTTCTTCCCAATAGCTTTGATTAATAGTTCGAAAGCGAATAAAAACGTTGCTACTTACGAAGAATTAAACCAGAAATCTTTCAATACTTGGAGCAGATTTTTCCCATACTTAGTGTATTCTTCCACTATCATCTTCGCACTCTTGCACATTGGTAATTTTAAGCTCGGGCGCGCATTCCAACTTCAAGATATTATTCTTGTAGTGCCGCACTTCCTTTTGGGATTGCTCTTCGTTTATACCAGAGTAAGATATGGCATCGTCTGGAGCATATTAACTCACGTCATTTATAACTCAACACTTCTCATTTATGCCGTGTTCACAATTAATGCAGAGCAAATCAAAATAGCGAATGAACCCGAAAGAATTGATACGCTGAAAACTGATGATTATACATTGATTGTGAAAGATTATCCATACGAATATAGCGAATCTATTAACACAGAGGCTACTTATTCAGTAAATTACGATACAATTACAATGAAAAACTGCAATGCCAAAGGAATAGGTGAAAATATTCATAACTCTAAAGTTGTAATGAAAAACGGTCCAGTAGAAATAAACATCAAAGAAGTAAGTCAATTTACACGCTTTAAAGGAGTGGAGCGACGCTACGAAATACATTTTTATTCCAAAGACACGACTAATTCATTCGCTAATTTGGACTCTCTCTCCGCAGCTTTTTATAAATTAAAAGGTATAAAAATCCAAAATTAACAGGAAAAGAATTTTTGTTTTTAACATTGCCCCACAGCTAAAGCAGTGGGTTGAAAAAAAGCATGAAATCAACCCCGTCCTTTAGGGCGGGGGAAGACATTAGAGAAAATTTGCAGAATGTTTACAATGTGGATTATTATAAATTATGCGAATTTCTCTTTCAATTCTTTGATTATTTCCAGAGCTTGGAATGGTGTGATATTGTTGAGATCGACATCGCGGAGGCGTTCTCTTAGCAAGTCGTCGCGAATTTCAAAGATAGAAATTTGGCTTAGATCTTCATTCGGACGCGATTTCTTGGGGATATTCGTGGTGTTTGCTTTTTTAGTGTTAATTTTACTGTCAGCATCACTTGTTCCATCGGCACTAACGTTCTGAGCGGAACTCTCGAGCGATTTCAATATTTCATCAGCGCGAGCGATTATCAAGTTCGGCAAGCCAGCCATTTTCGCCACGTAAATTCCGAATGAATGGTCAGCACCACCCTCGATTACTTTGTGCGTAAAAAGGATTTTGTCTTGAGTATCAATCACTTGCACTTGGAAGTTCTTTACTTTTTGATATAAGTCAGCCAACTGATTTAACTCGTGATAATGCGTAGCGAATAGGGTTTTCGTTCCGAGAGAATTATGTATATATTCCGTAATTGCCCACGCTATCGAAATCCCATCAAAAGTAGCCGTGCCTCTGCCGATTTCATCCAAGAGGATTAGGCTTCGAGCTGTCGCGCTGTGCATAATGTTTGCGGCTTCCTGCATTTCCACGAGGAAAGTGCTTTCTCCGGAAGCGATATTATCCGACGCTCCCACTCGCGTAAATATTCTATCCACTAAACCGAATTTAGCTGATTTTGCGGGAACGAAACAGCCAATTTGCCCCATTAGGACGATTAGACCCAATTGTCGCAAGTAGCAGGATTTTCCCGCCATATTTGGACCGGTGATAATGTGAATGAGAGAGCTATCATTTAATTTGCTGGAGTTCGGCGTGAATTTCTCTCCAATTGGGAGCAATCTTTCCACTACTGGATGCCGACCATCAACGATATTCATAGAGGTGGAGTCGTCAATTATTGGCTTTGTATATCCATATTCTTGCGAGGCGAAGGCATAGCTTTGCAGGCAATCAATTTCGGCGATTTTCTGGGCGGCATCTTGGATGCTTCTTGCTTCCGCGGAGATTGTTTGCAAAATCAATTTAAATAGCTTTTGCTCAATTAGCAAGATGTTTTCTTCAGCTGCTAATATTTTGCTTTCAAATTCTTTTAATTCAGGAGTAATATATCTCTCGGCATTTACGAGGGTTTGCTTGCGCTCGTAATAATCGGGAGCTTTATCCTTGTGCGTTTTCGTTATTTCAATATAATAGCCAAATACATTATTGAAGGAGACTTTGAGAGTTGGGATTTCAGTCTTGCGGCGTTCTTTTTCTTGGTATTCTTCCAACCATTTATCGGCATTATATTTAGCATTGATGAAGGAGTCCAGCTCTTCATCATAACCCATATTAAATACTTTCCCCGAGCCGAGATTGGTCGATGGCTCGCTAAGGATAGCCACTT
The DNA here is from genome assembly GCA_964529535.1 of uncultured Hyphomicrobiales bacterium. Lineage (GTDB taxonomy): Bacteria > Bacteroidota > Ignavibacteria > Kapaibacteriales > UBA2268 > CALLXS01. The sequence goes on from CAZGXC010000023.1 coordinate 12,312, forward strand.
CAATTTCGTCGTATATCCTGCTGAAATCGCTTAGTTCTTCAGCGATATGATTCAGATGGACGAAGTTATTATCTTTTATCAATTCTTTGATATTTGGTAATAATCCAAGGCTATTTTTTAGCGCATTTACGTCTTTTGGGTTTGCTCTATTCGTGCATATTTTTGAGACTAACCTCTCTAAGTCCGCAATTCTGCTCAGTAGGAATCGCATTTCGGATAGTTGATTAGGCTTTTCGAATAATTCCTCGACTGAATTTAATCGCTTATTGATTTGCTTTATATCGAGCAAAGGCTGAGAAATCCATTTACGAATCAATCTGCCACCCATTGGCGAGCAAGTTTTGTCAAGATAATGCACAAGCGACGAATTTTTAGAATCGGAAGTAGAGTTGATGATCTCAAGATTTCGCCGAGTAACGAAATCCAAAATCATAAAATCGAATGGATTATAATACGAAAGAGAAGTGATTTGCGCCAATTCAGCGAAATGTGTTTCTTTAATATAGTGCATTATCGATCCTGCTGCCGCTAATCCACTTGGGTAATAATCAATTCCAAAGCCTTTCAGAGAGTTTGTGCCAAAATGAGCATTCAAGGCTTCGCGAGAAAATTCCTCGTCAAATATCCAATCTTCGATTTTCGTGATTGTTGGCTTGTAGGAGAATTTTTGCAATTCATTCTCTAAATATTTAAATTGACTTCTATTGATGAGAATTTCAGCGGGATGAATATCCTCGAGAATTGGGATTAAGTTAGAGAGTCCTATTTCAGAGAGCTTAAATTCTCCTGTGGAAATATCGATAAACGCCATTCCGATGCGAGCTTGTTGCTTCTTATCAAAAGAAATAAAGAGGGAGACAAGGAAGTTATTGCTCTTCGCATCGAGGAGTTTGTCATAAAGGGCAGTGCCGGGGGTAACTACTTCGATTACGCCACGCTTCACAATACCCTTGGCAAATTTTGGGTCTTCGAGCTGCTCGCATACTGCTACTTTATATCCAGCACGGACTAATTTAGGAAGATAAGCATCTAATTGATGGTGGGGGAATCCAGCCAAGTTAGTGTTTTCCGAACCATTATTCCTTTTGGTGAGGGTAATTCCGCATACCTGCGCAGTAATGACGGCATCTTCGAGGAATGTCTCAAAGAAGTCTCCCATTCTGAATAATAGGATAGAATCGGGGTGTTTCTGCTTAATTTGCAGAAACTGCTTCATCATTGGTGTTTCCGCTATTTTTTTTGCCACAAATATCTCTCT
>CAZGXC010000023.1:13579-25461 GCA_964529535.1 uncultured Hyphomicrobiales bacterium
AATCCTTTGGTAGAGCGATGGAGTTCATTCTGCCGCTGATGAAGCCAACGCGTTTATTAATGTATGGCGTAGGAGCTGCTGGAGACCAGCGTCTTGGATTTGGTAGAACAGCTGCCAGTAGAGCCGCTTCGCGCTTATTAATATCTTTGGCGGATTTGCCAAAGAATTTTTGCGATGCTGCTTCCACTCCATATACTCCATCTCCCATTTCAATAACGTTAGCATAGACTTCGAGTATGCGTTTTTTGCCCCATACTCCTTCTATTAAGTATGTGAAGTATACTTCTAATCCTTTGCGGATATAATTTCTGCCCTGCCAGAGGAATGTATTCTTAGCCGTTTGCATTGTGATAGTGCTTGCTCCGCGCATTTTCTTGCCTTTTTTGCTTTCATTGTATTTCTTGGCGGCATCCACTGCTTTCCAATCTATACCGTTATGGCGCAGGAATCGCGCATCTTCGGCGGAGATTACCGCACGGAAGAAGTGTGGGGATATTTCTTCATAAGATACCCAGTCTTTGTCTATTCCGACGCTACGACCATCGAATGCCCCTTCGATTACCCTCAATACCATAGTAGGAGTAAGGGGAACGGGGAAGATTTTATACACTGCCACCAATACTATTGAGACGACGAAGCCCCACATTAGTATCCGGAAGAACCATTTAAATATATTCTTTATTATTTTCAAAGTAAGATTCGCATTATTTCAAACTACAAAAATACTAATTCTAATCGAATTTTTAATTATTCTGTTTATACAAATTATTATTCAATTCTTATTCTATAATTATTCTATTCTTATTCACCTATTATTCAATTATTACAAATTTATCCATTTTATGTTCTACAATGATTTCAGTATGCAGGATTGATATTCGATAATAGTAAAGCCCAGTGGATAATTTCTCGCCATTATCTCCGCGAAGGGTAACCGGAATATTGTTGCTACCGATGTTCAGCAGAGATTTCTGTGTCTTTACTTTCCTGCCAATTGCGTCATAAATTTCTATCATTGCGTGCCCATCAATTGCTGGGGCAGCATAGTTGAAGTAAATAGTTGAATTTTCTTTTACTGGATTGGGGTAAATTGAAATATGCTTTAGCTCGCCTTTGCGACTAACATACAGGCTGTATCGGACGGTGTCCTTGTTGGAATTTGCATCTTCTACGATTATTCGGATTACGTTTTCATCATAATCGAGTGAATCTGGCTTGAATATTAGGTGCGCAGCGATGTTTGTATCCTTACCAAAAGATTTAAACTCATAGAGCTTCATTCGCTCTGGGGTAACGTATCGCAAGTTAATAGATGCTTTGATGTTTTTATCGGAGCTAATTGCGCGCTTGGAATTGTCGCGGATAATAATTTTGAATACGGGATGTCGCCCAACGTATTCACCGGTTTGAACGATATGATTATCAAGTTCCAACTCTATTGTGGGTTTGATTGTATCTTTGGCGAACTCTTGCTTCTGTATTATGGCATTATTGAAAAAGTAAAGATCATTGCGATTGACATTTTTTACGATGCTCGAGATGCTGATTGTATCGCTATAATTATCTGTTTGCAGGGCTTTCTGGTAATTAATATTTGTATTTGCCGGCACATTATAGAAAACAGTATCGATTTCATCAATATTTGCTGATAGGTCGCTAATGTTTATCTTTAATTGAAGAGAATCAACAGCGCGCCGCAGAGAGAGGTTGCGAATATCCAAGTGGAGTGTATCGGGGTCTGCTCTTAAAATATCCTTTGGCAGTTCTTTGCTGATATTGACATCAATTTCTGCCGATGGGATATATTTTAAGGAAAGATCACTGATTGAGAAGTTCCTTAGCTCTCCATTTTCGTCTGAATAAAAGTAATCAAAGCGATAGCTGTTATATTTATTTTGCGGAATATCGGAATAAACTGTCTCCAAAGAATTGCTATATTCCTTTATAAATTCAAATTGATTAGTGCTTTTGTTTAATCCAAAGAGTTTATGCTTAATTTTATTCGGATTGATTGAGCCGATTGAATTTAGTTTGCTGCTTTTTAATTCATCTACGTTATTGATATTGAATGAAATTTCCGCGTTGTTATTCATTATCGGTAAATAATTAATTATCCGTGCAGTATCGCCATAGACATTAGCTTTATCGTAGGCAATCTTATATCCATCGCCAATATGAGCAAAGAAGCAATATGAATATGGCATTGAATTCTCCCAGCGGTTTATCGTGGTGGTATCAATGATGTCTATCTCTTTTGCTCCTAAATTATTCAGAACAGTTTTGAGAGTATCCCAAGAGCCTTCGGTTCTCAATTTTTTATGAAGAGAGAAAATCCTGAATGGATTGCCCGAAGTGCCGATGAAAATATTATCCCCTGCTTTAACGGAATCGCGCAGATATTTGACGATACGAATAGGAGTATCATCTTTGTGAGCATCATCGTCGCTGACGTTACTCCAAGTATCGTAATATCTAATATCATTTTTCGTAAAATCATTATTAAATTTTCCGATGAACATTCCGTATCTGAGCGGTTCGGATATATAAAATTTGTCATTAATGCTTAGGTAGATCCCCTTGTATAATCGATATGGGTATAAGTTGTCAGAACCTGCTATCGACATAAAATCTACCTTTACTGAGTCTTTTTTCGGGACAAGATTATTGCTGTCTTCGTCATAAATGAGATTATTAGTTTGAATATCTTTAAGCTCTGTTTTGCTGATCCTATGCTCTACAATATCTTTATTTGTACTATTGTTATTCGTATGGAATGGGATAACAATTGGGAAAGCAGTGCCAGAAGCAGAATCCCAGAAAGCTGACTTCACGCAATAGTTAGTATTATCTTTTAGGGTGATTTGCGGACGCCAATCTATTACTTTATTTTTAATACTTATATTGCTGTTGTTTCCGCTTGCGATTTCATTATCATTATTCCCCTCTTCGTATATTTTTATGGTATATTTGAGCGAATCGACATCAGCTATTGGATTAATAAAGCGGAAATGCGGAGCATTAGTGCTAATATTCCAGTATGGCATTGGGTCAATAGGGAGGATGCCATTCTTGACCACTTCAAATTGCCGAGAAAGCGAGTTGTTATCCCGACGATACTCGTTTAGAGTTGAATCTGGATCCACCATTATGGTAAGGAAGTGTAATCCAAGTTTGTTCTTGATTGGAATTTGAAAAGCCGCAACTGTTTGCCCCGGGCAAATATCGCGGAGAGTAATTCTGAAGCTATCAAGTTTGTTTTGGTATTTATCAGTAATGCGCACGATTACAGAATCAAAATTCTTGACACCAGCATTGCGAACAGTAAAGCTAAGCAAGATATGCTCATCATTCTCGTTTATTAAATTGCTTCCTGCTTTGTTTGCCAAAGTAAATTCATCGGGCAATAAAAACAGTTCTGCTACTGTATCAATCGGCAGGGATAAGAGTGGATCTCCGAGAATTGTGCCAGTCAATACATATCTTCTGAGATATGGTAGATAGCTCGCATCGGGATAATTTTTAAGAGAAAAAGCTTTGCCGTAATTATATGCCTGGACGTAATTGCGGTATTTTTTATCAAAAATTGATTGGAACATTCCTTTTGCTACTAATCCGCTATGGGCGGGGTAATCAGTGGCTGAATTTGCAGCGCTGGCGATAAATCCTCTGTCTTTGACGAAAAGCAGTTGCTCGATTCTCGAAATACTTGTTTGCACTCCGAAAGCTCCCATAAAACAAGATGATGTATAGAAAAATCCAGTCTTACCGTAATTACCGAGATTATTCGGCATCCAACCCTCCATATCAAGGACTTCTGCCGAGCCATGCCCAACGAAATACGTGAAGATCTTGCCTTTGTTTAGTGCGGAAATAATGCGAGGTCCATCGGCTTCGCTTACTTTGCTATCGAGGCTTTTGTCAACCGTTTCATAATCGAAGCAGATATTTGATTGCTTCATATAATTCATCATTGGAGTAGCGTAATAGCGTTTAAATTGATCATGTTCAGCAGGATTGCCACCACCAACCATAAATAGAACTGATTTTTTCCAAGGTGCTTGGGGACTATTTTCAAAAGTAATTAGCTTCCCGAAGTAGTTTTCAAAATCTTCATCGGTTTGTATTGGTATTCTCGAGATCAACACATCGGGGATATAATTTTCATTATCTTCCATCATCACATACCAATTATCGCTCATTGGGTAGCCATAAGATGGGACGTGATCATCCATAATATTTGCTCGCGTCAAGCGGCGCGGATCATTGCTCGCATCGCCAAGCAAAAGGATAGCCTGTAATTTTAATTTCTTTTGATTATTATAAACTTGCTTGATATAATCTTTAATAGCACTTGGATTTTTCTTCCCGAAGTTATATTCTTTGAAAATATCTTCAACGAAAACCAATTTTGGGATTAATTTTGGATTGTTTTGTTTTCTATATTCTTGGTATTTCTCGGCTGATTTCTTGAATTTTCTGGAGCTAATGACCAAGTAATTACACTCATCGATTGAATCCCTGAGATTTGAATAATAAGTATTTTTCAAAATGCTGTTATTCAAGGCTGAATAATCGCAAGCATTGATTTGGTATTTTTTGCCTGCTGGCAAAGTAATATTTACTTTGTATTTAGCACCTTTTTCATTTGGAATAAAGTCTAAATATTTAGCAATTACATTCGAAGTATTGACTTTTGATGTTTTAAGTCCTCTGTCAATCATTGCAGTGATGCAAAGATTTGGCTGATAATTATCAATATTCACATGCACGCTTTTGAGCAAATTTAGATCCGAGCTGCTTAGATTTTGTTTATTTACCGCAATCGCTATGCTTGTATGCTCTTTGATGCTGTTTATTCGAGTGATGAAAGATTCTATTTCTGTGTAGGATTCGCTGACCACCGATTGATTATCCGATATGTAAAACACGTGGAAGCCAATAGTTTGGCTGCTATAAGTAAGAGTGTTATTTAGATAAAAATTAGTATGCGCCAAAATATTGGAGCTGTTGATTGCGATGGCATTGCCCTTTTCGCTTGAATAATTAAAGGCTACTTGATTGAGAGTATCGAAAATAAAAACATTATCAGAAGAGAAAGGATAAAGCCCGATATTCCTTGAATCGCTGAGTTCATCAGTATTGAAGGCAATGTTGTCATTAATGACGATTGGCTTAAATTTTCCGGAAATCTCCAAGTAATCAAAACCCATCATAGCATCATCGTAATAAGATGATTCTGGATATGAATCCAATAGCGGAGAAGCTAAATAATCCAGTTTGTTATATCCGAACAATAAGCTATCTGCGGAAACATAATGCTTGTTGTATTTTTTATAATCATCATAAATATACTTGAAATCATTGGTATATGAGATGATGTTATTGAATTGAGTTTTTATCCGGTTGTTAAATTCGTTTCGGGGATTAACGGAAAATTCTATGAAAGCGAAATTGCAAAGGATTTTGGAATTATCAGCAGGGAAAAATAGCTTATTAAAAGTAAGAAGTGTGTCTACTCGCCTTTCCTTGTCGGGACGCAGATTCGGACGGAAATGACAATCGAACCAGCCCTCGCCATTCACTGGCTTTGGGTCGTGGTAGTTCTCATCTACATTGCCTATCTGCCCCTCGCAATACATACTATCCTTTTCAAAATGCAAGACTGAATACACACCATCGATTGCTGGATTGCCTGAAGTGAAATTCTGTGGGCTAAATTTCGGCGCAATATAAGATGTATCATAAAAAACATAATACTTTGCGGAAGTATTAAAATGATCATAAAATGTAGTGTCGCCTGCATTGCGGGAGGATACGAAAAAGATGCTATCGTTCCCATTGATAAAATCGTCGGGAGACTTTATGAAATACGCTTGCTCGATTCCATTTTTAGTTAAATGTAAGTGCTTGTATTTATCTTTGTTTACGAGTAAGTTATTGTCCTTCTCTAAAATCTCTTTCACTGGAATAAAAGCAATTCCATCAAGTTTTGTATTGACTTCCACGTAGCTAAGAGAAGGATTATATTTGCCTTTGGTGTCGCCTTGCAAAAGACCGCTTGTATTTTCACCCACAGCTAAAGCAATGGGTTGAAAAAAAAGACTATCAACCCCGTCCTTCAGGGCGGGGGAAATATACCGCAAAGACTCTTCATTGTTTTGCTTTGCTATTGGCTTAAGGCTTTGAATATAAGCAAGATAAGATAAATGCTCTGGGTTAATTATCTCGTCGCAGAATTTCGCTATATCAATGTCATAATAATTATGATTTAGCTGAATTGCTTGCTTGAAGTTTATTGAGATGCTTTGCTTTTCGATTTGTTTGAAGTGATTATCCTCTTTGTAAACCGGATAAATCCTAATCTGATATAGCTGTATTCCTTTGAAATATCCAATCGGAGTGATGGTATAATTTTCATTCTTCTGCGATGGAGAGAATTTAATAAACCTTATATAATCCAATTCCTTACTAATGGTATTATTCTTATTAATCCTTGAATCAATGGAGAATGGAATATCGGATATTGTCGCAAAGTTATAGGCATAATACATACCGCTGCTATCTACTTGCAGGTCTGCTAATTCGCGAGAATCTATACTGCTTAGCTTAATTACAATATTACTTTCTCCTACGCTTACTTCATCTTTTGAATAGATAAAGGAAACGGAGCAAAGCAATAAGATGATAATCTTTATATATAGTTTATTTTGCATATTCAAATAACTAATAATTGGCTTGTGGAATGTTACAAAATGCAATATAATATTTTTTTTTAAGATAATGACGAACAGTCAGAAAAATAAAAGCTAAATCCCAGAATATGAAGTGCCATTTTCTGACTAATTATGCCAAAATAAAAACATTCGGAGCATTATTTCGTCAATTTAATATATCATAATATTATATAAGAATTGAATTTTAATAAGACAAACAAATAGAGAAGAAAATGAAAAAACTGAATATTGGAACAATGATATTAAGCGTGCTAATCTCTTGTATTTTAGCACTCGCTCCTGCCGATGCTCAGCAGTTTCGCAAAGTAGATAATAAAGCATATACTTTCGGCGAGAGGTTGGACTACAAGGTAGGATATTCTTTCGTAACAGCAGGGACGGGATATTTCCAGATTATGCCAATGCCAGTAAATGTGAATAACCGCAAATGCTATGACATTAAATTCAGAGTGTTCTCCCTCGAGAGCTTGAAATGGATATATCAAGTAGATGACGCTTATCGCACAGTGCTGGACGTAGAATCGCTTTTCCCTTGGCAATTTCAGCAAAGAATCCGCGAAGGTGGATACAAGAAAGATGCGTCTGTGCAATTCGATCACTATAACAAAAAAGCAATCGAAGGCGGCAAATCCTATAATGTCCCCGAAAATATTCAAGATATAGTTTCTGCTTTCTATAATGTGCGCGCAATGGATTTATCCAAAATGCGAAATGGCACAATCTTCTATTTGCAGAATTTCTTTGATGGGAAAGTAAATAAACTCGGAGTGAAAATTCATAAGAGAGAGACCGTGAGCGTTACGGCTGGCACTTTCAAAACGATTAAAATCGAGCCGCTCGTGGTCGATGGTGGATTATTCAAGAGCGAAGGCAATATCTTCATCTGGCTGACTGATGACGAGAATAAAGTCCCCGTAAAAGTATCTACCAAGATATTGATAGGCGACGTCTATGCGGAGCTAATTAAATATTCTGGATTGAAAAATCAAGCAACAGCGAGGGTGCAATGAGAAAAATAATAATCATAGCCTTGTTTTCTTTCCTTTGCTTTAATAATATATTCGCATTGGAAAAAAAAGATGTTCAGGCATATATAGATAATTCATTCGCTAAATTAACTTCCCTCGGTGCGGATTTTACTGACTTAAATAATAAACTAAATTCAGGCTATATCAAAGCGATGAAAGGGAATAAATATCGCATTAATTCTCGCGATAGAGTAATCGTTTGCGATGGGAAAAAAATATGGAATTACTCCATTAAAGATAACAAAGTCCTAATATCAAAGTTCGATAATGATAGGAATAGCTTATCATTGGAGAATATTTTCTTCGATATTCTGAAAAATTCTAAATTAAAGACATTGAAGAAGGAAACTTCCACGAACAAGAATTTTAATAAATTATATGCTGCTGACTTCGAAATTAGCGAGGCAGACAAACAAAAATACAAAGTAGATAAACTGAAAATAATGCTCGATGAGCAAAAGAATATTAAATACTTAATTTTCAATTACAAGAGTGAGTCGCAACAGATTCAAGTAAATTTTCTATCATTGAATAAAAAAATGAAAGATAGCGACTTCAAATTTAAAGCTCCAAAGAAGTGCGAAGTAATTGAACTGGATTAATGTTTCTTTAGCTTAAGACTAATTAGTGAAATGAAAATAAGAAATAATTATTTAATAATCGCAGTGATAGCATTTGCCTTGCTTTTTGCGAAGCTAAATGCTGCAACTATCGAGAAAAATATAGAATTTAATAATGGGAAGTTGAAGTTCGGAGGCACTCTTGCCCTGCCAGACACCATTAATCATCATCCTACTATTATTTTAGTAACTGGAAGCGGTCAGCAGAATAGAGACGAAGAGATCTTCGGATTTAAACCATTTAAGCAAATATCCGATTACTTAGTCGAGCGAGGCTACGCCGTTTTCCGATATGACGACAGAGGAGTGGGCGAATCGAAAAATACAAAATCAGATTTGGATTCAGCCACTGTATTTAATTTCGCTGATGATGCATATTCTGCACTGAAAGCACTGAAAAATGATAGCCAAATAAATAAGAATATTGATAAAAATAAGATTGGGATTCTTGGGCACAGCGAGGGCGGATTTATCGCTCAATATCTTGCGGCAAAGTATCCCGAAGATATTAATTTCATCGTCTTGATGGCTGCTCCAATTGTTGGCGGTAGAGCTATTTCTAATTATCAAGTAGAAATAGCAAATCGAGAGGCTGGGCTTAGCGAAGCAGGAATTGATACGATTATGAAGTATCAAAACCTCTTGGTCGATGCTGTGCAGAGAGGGGATTCGCAGGAGTCATTGAAAGAACTGCTAATTGCGACAACCCTTGCGGCATATCACGTGATGCCCGAAGATAAGAAAAAATTTATCACTAATCCTGAGCTTTATGCTCAATCAGCTGCGAATATGCAGATCAAGCAACTTACATCTCCGTATATTCGTGCTTGGTTTGCATCTGATGCACAGCAGTATTTGCCGAAAATCAAATGCCCAGTGTTAGCAATTTTTGGCGAGAAGGATCAGCAAGTGCCGGTAAGTTTAAATTTAGCACCACTCCAAAAAGCCTTCGTCGGTAGGGAAAATCAGATAGAGATAAAGATCATCAAAGATGCGAATCATTTGTTCCAAGCGGCAAAGACCGGTAGCTTCTCGGAATATTCAAAATTAGAGAAGAAATTTGCCGATGATTTTCTGGCTTCTATCCAAAAATTCTTAGATAATAAAATAATGAAAAAATAAGATGAAAAATATATTAAAAATACTCATTCTAATCGCAATAAGCAACGCGAATGTATTCAGCCAAAAGCTGTTAATTCAAATGGATCTGTCGCAGACCGAGCATTTGAAGGCATACGGCGTGGTATATTGGGCATTGCAACAGGGGCAGAGCGTCGATTGGCTGCTGAATTACCGCGGTGGATCTTTTATGACGAATTATAATGATAAACTCGCCTCCGAGTGCAGAGTGCGCGGCGTAAGTTTCGAGCAGATAGATGCAGGCACGGCTGCCGGAATCGAAGCAGAAGTCCAAGCCGAAAATGTGAATATGGATTTGGTAAAATTGGAGAAAGCTGCGAAAATTGCCGTTTACGTCCAACCCGGCACAAAACCTTGGGATGATGCCGTGAGATTAGCTCTTGAATATGCCGAGGTGCCGTATGATATGATTTGGGACGAAGAGGTGCTATCCAATAAACTACAAGAATATGATTGGCTCCATCTATTTCATGAAGATTTTACCGGTCAGTATGGCAAATTTTATGCGAATTATAGCAACACAGCTTGGTATATTGAACAAGTGGCTTTAAATGAGAATATGGCAAAGAAAATGGGCTATTCCAAGGTTTCGCAAATGAAGCTCGATGTAGTTCTGAAAATCAAGGAATACGTAAGTAACGGCGGTTTCCTTTTCGCAATGTGCAGCGCGACTGATTCCTATGATATTGCGCTTGCTGCCCGAAATGTAGATATTTGCGCGCCGATGTTCGATGGCGATCCATTTGATCCTCAGGCAAATAGTAAATTAGATTTCTCGCAAACCCTCGCTTTCGAAAATTTTCAACTGATATTAGATCCATACGAATATGAATATTCAAATATCGACGTAACGGAGGATGTGCGAGTAAGCGAAGAAGCCGATTACTTTACATTATTTGAGTTCTCTGCAAAATATGATCCCGTGCCTACGATGCTAACTCAATGCCATGCAAATGTCGTTCATGGTTTTATGGGGCAGACCACAGGTTTCCACAAACGCTTTATTAAGAAATCAGTAACCATTCTTGGCGAAACAGATGGAACGGATTTTGTTAGATACATTCATGGTAATTTGGGGCGCGGGCAATTTTCTTGGTATGGCGGACACGATCCCGAGGATTATCGCCACTTAATTGGTGAAGAGCCAACCGAATTAAAATTACATAAAAATTCAGCAGGATATAGACTAATATTGAATAATGTCTTATTTCCATCTGCTAAGAAAAAAGAACAAAAAACATAAATCAATCCATAAATCAATCAATATTGTAAATGAATTGTAAATGGCACGATTTTGAATTATCATTCCTTATGGTGTAATTTTGGTTTTTTTTCCTTATTTTTATAGTCTGAAAAGTATAAGAAGAATTAATAAAAAGAATATGAAATATATTAAAATATTACTATTTATGATGTTTTCGTCAGTGTGCGGATATGCTGCGAATACAATATCATATCCAGAAACTACGATTCTTTCAGGAGAAATCGTGGATATTCCCGTAGAAATAACTATTGATGGCGATTATGATAGCTTGAAATTAGATTTAATTTTCAATAATAGAATCATTGACATTAAAAGCATTAAAGAAGCTAATAATTTAGATGCGAAAGTAAATTATTCAATTGCGCATAGGCTTGATACTGGCGAATTATCGCTTTCCTTTGCTAAAAAATCTGGGAATAAAATCAACCTGATATTTAGAACTGAGGGCTTGACATATTATAAGAATGAGGCGATTATTAAGATAGCGTCGTTTATAATAAATGATCAATACGCAGAATTTGTGCAAAACACTAATAAAACCTTAGTTATTGGAGATAAGGTGCAGCAGGGCACGCCATATAACTTAATGCAAAATTACCCAAATCCATTTAATGATCATACTACCTTCAATTTCTCTATTGATGCAGATGGAGAAGTAAATTTCAAGGTGTATAACCTTGTGGGAATGGAAGTATTAAATAATGCTAACATCACGCCAAATATGAAGTTATATAAAATGATTATTGGTGGTGGGGAAGAAGCGATTAGCGACGGTATCTTCAACTTAAAGAAGGGCAAGTATCGCCTTGACTTCAACCCAATAAAGTATTATTTCCCTTCTGGTGTATATTATTTTACGATTACAGTTAATAATGTATTTTTATCCAAACCATTTATATTTAGCCGATAATGAAAATCAAATATTTACTTCCTATATTAGCACTATTTTTCCTGATAAATATACCGTCTTTTGCTCAGAATGCTCCGACTTATGAAACAGTTGGGGATACAATGCGAATCAAGTATCAGAACCCCGAAGATACGGAGTTTTGGCTATGTTTTCAGAGAAATTTCCATCAAGAGAGAGATACTATTA
>CAZGXC010000024.1:0-11276 GCA_964529535.1 uncultured Hyphomicrobiales bacterium
TCTTCTCTTCATAATTATGCATTATGAATTATTGAATACTCCACCCCGTCAGGCTTTCGCCTGCCACCCCTCAACGAGGGGAATGGAAGAATTTTGTCTACTATCAAATTTATAAATAGCGTTAAAAGCAGCTTAGAATAGCTTCCGCTGCTTCTTTATATGAGATTTCTCTATTCGCTGCTTCTGATGCTGATATACTATGAGCCAAAGTCCATTCCCGCAGGCTTGTGCGGTCTTCCTTGTTTGGAGTTTCAATTAACTCGGCTAATCTCTCATACCCGGGTGCAAGCAATATTGAGCCATGCTGCAGGAGCGTGCCGTCGAATACTCTTTGCGCCGAGCCTACCATTTTTTTACCTTGTGATTCAATTTCCCAGCGAGCTGAGCTAGCGAAGCAGGACACAGAGCGTATTTGTTTGTTGTATAATTGGCGGAAGTCTGGTTGGGATTTCTCGAAATCTAAGTCGGGTATATTTAGCTTTCTCAAACCCTCCAATAGCAAAACATGAATATCGCGATAAATATCGTGAGGTGAGCAATCCTCTGGGATGGTGCAAACGACTGAATATGTGATTTCCTCGGCATGCAGAACAGCCCTGCCACCTGTTGGGCGGCGGATGATGTCTATATTGTTTTGTTGGCAAGTATGGGCATTAATATCAGATTCCTTTTGATTCGCACCGAGGGAAATAGCCCAAGGTTTCCACCCATAAAGACGGAACATAGCAGGGGCTTCGCCCTTCCTAAATTTTTCTAAGCGCTGGACATCAAAGTCCATATTGTGTTGTCCAGTCTGATAAGCGCTATCTATAATCTCGAAATCTGGTCCCAAAAATTTACTTAACTCAACCATAACAGTATTTTTCTTTACTTTTTCTAAAAAATTTTAAATGGAATACAAAATTAATGAAAATATAGGAATTTGAAGAATAACTTGTTGAAAATTATCTCCCTAAGCCTGTTTTGCAAATTTTTAGTTTACCTTCCCCCCTGAAAAACAAAGATTTTGGCATAAATACAATAAAATATTAAATTAATGGTTTTTATTATAAAAAAAAGTCGTTATTTTGTATTCTGTAAAATGTAACTAATATAAGTTGAAGATATGAATATTGAATTTACAGCGGACGAGCTTCAGGAATTAGAAAAATACAAAGCTAAATATCCCGAAAAACAAGCAGCATTGATGCCGCTTCTGTGGATGGCACAAAAGAAATGGGGCTATCTATCTATGGACGTGATGAGATATTGCGCATATTTATTGGAATTGCCTTTGGCACACGTGGAGGGCGTCGCGAACTTCTATACTATGTATTTCAAGAAGCCCGTAGGGAAGCACCATATCCAAGTATGCACCAATGTAGCATGTATGCTCAATGGTGGCGAGGAAATTTTAAATAAATTCTCCGAAAAGCTAAATATTGGCAATAATGAAGTAACTTCTGATGGGCTTTTTTCGTTAGAAGAGGTAGAGTGTATTGGCGCTTGCGGAATGGCTCCCGTCGTAGCACTTAATGAAGATTTCTATGAATTTTTCAAAATTGAAAATATTGATGAGTTCATAGCTAAATATAAATACTAATTGTGCGATATATATAGTAGTTAATTAAATATTATTTGCGACACTCATAATTGATATGAATACAAAGGCAATGAAAGCGGCGATTGTGGATAGAACTCCATACATTTCGCTATTACTATCCGTAATAGCAGTGTATGCTATTGGATTCTTTTTGCCAGCTGGAATTACCTCTTCCTTGTCGCTTATTCCGAGCAAGGTCATCGGTAATTTAGAGTTCTGGAGGATATTTACATTCCCATTAGCTGCTCCGGATTTGCCGAGCATTTTGCTCTTTGCCTTTGTGATGATTGCCATCTTGCCATATTTGGCTATGCTAATCAGGCGCAAGGATTTAGTCTTGCTTTCTGGGCTGATAATCCTCTTGCAGGGTATGCTTTTCTCTGTGATTTTTAGTGATACTAATTATACTTTTTCTGGCAACGATGGATTAAGTTTTTATTATATTTTCCTTTATGCTGGATTTCGCTTTTATCCTAAGTTTTCTAAGATGAAATACCATTCGAGCAAGATTACTCTGATTACTCTATTGGTCGTGCTTGCTTGGTCAAGCCTTGCGATATTAAATTCTGATTTTAATTTGGGGACAAATTATATTAATTCTCAACTAAATACGGGACTTAATTATTCTCCCGAGCTTTTCGAGAGCTTGGCAAGTGCCGTTTTTGGTATTAATCTCGGGATAATATCTTATTTTATGATTCGCGCCGGAATGCAGAAACGCAAGAGAAAGCTATTTGAGCAAAAATTGCATAACTATCAGGAAAACCAAGAAGAAGCGCAAAATATTTATGAGTTTGTGATGTCGCATACTGAACACTTAAGCCGCAAGAACAACTCAAATACGAATGATGATATCCTCGGCAGCACTTCATATTATGAGTTTAATGCCGACGAAGATACTTTAAATCAAATATTAGATAAGATTTCTGGCAAAGGGCAGGAATCATTAACTTATAACGAGAGGCGATACCTCGAGGATTATTCTAAACACCTAAAATAATAGGGGTTTATACTTATTCGGTATAAACCACTTTAGTATTATTCCTTTCGATATTATCTCTTTTCAATATTATATTAGTAAAAATACGGACTTAAAATAAATATGATAATTACCAAAGAATTAGCCGGAAAAATAGCCACTGAATTAAAAGAAAAAGGCAAAAAAATTGTCTTCACAAATGGATGCTTCGATATTATTCACGCGGGGCATGTTGAGTATTTAGGCAAGGCAAAGCAACTTGGCGATTATCTATTCTTAGGATTAAATAGCGATGCCTCCGTCCGAAGATTAAAGGGCGAGGGTCGCCCGATAAACAATGAAGACGACAGAGCCACCGTGATTGATGCGCTCAAACCAATAGATTACGTCGTCCTGTTCGAGGAAGACACCCCCTTCAATTTAGTGAAGGAGATCGTGCCGCATATCCTCGTGAAGGGCGGAGATTACAAAGCAGAAGATATAGTAGGATATGATATTGTTACGAAAAACGGAGGCGAAGTAATCACCGTCTCATTCGTAGATGGGAAGTCAACAACAAATATTATTAACAAGATAAATATTAAATAAATATAGTAATTAGGCAAATAACTCATTTTAACACTTTAATAGAAATTTCTCTACGTGAATCAATACAGAATATCATTACAAATACTATTACTCTGCCTAATATTAGGCGGATGCGCGTTAATTGATATTAGCGAAACCAGGGTGCAGCATGTGATACATTACACCCAAGATTCGCCAGAGGGAGTGGTGCATCTATTTATGTTAGAACTCGATAGCAATAACGCCAAGGGCGCAGTAGTGCTATTGGCGGATAACTCCGGAACCACCCTGAGCGCCGAGAGAAAATTAGAGTTATATCCAGAGATGCAGAGATTGCGCAGAGTAATGAAATTCGAGCCAATCACAATGGTAAAATCAGACACGCTAACGCCGACTTTAATAACCGTAACGATGGAAGTGGATTACTATAAAAATTACGTCTTTAGTACTCAAAAGATTAATGATAATTGGTATATCACTGACTACTCAATGAAATAACAATGGCAGACCAAACAGCTAAACCAAAGAAAAAAGTAGTCATCAAGGATTATTACAAAGTGCTCGGTGTGGAGAGAACTGCCTCTGCCGCCGATATTAAAAAAGCATATTTGACATTAATAAAAAAATATCATCCCGACTTAAACAATGACGACCCCGTCGCCGCAGAGAAAGTCAAAGATGTAATTGATGCGTATAGAATACTTGGCGATTTAGATAACAGATTGAGATACAGCGTCTTGCTAAACCGCAGGATTTCAATCCCCGATAATTTAGAAAAGTATAATAAATAAAATGCTTGCTACTTATAGAGAAGGAACGATAGAACTTTACAGAGACAATCGCTTTGTCTTTATTTCCTTGGTGTTTGTATGGATAATATCTGCAGCTATGTTATTATTCCTTAATCATGGCGATGAGTTTTATTACATTAATCCATTCCACAGCCCAGAACTTGATGTATTCTTCAAATATCTAACAGACTTAGGTAATGGCTTAGTGCAAGCATTGATATTGCTTCCGCTTCTATTTTTTAGATTTAGAGTGTATGCGATCTTCATCGCCTCACATCTAAGTAGTGGATTATTTGCTCAGATAATTAAATTCATAGTCGATGCCTCGCGCCCCCATGCATATTTTAGCAATTTCGATTTTTTCCATACGGTGGCAGGGGTTAGCCTGTATTCTCATCATAGCTTTCCATCTGGGCATACAGCATCAATTTTTGCCCTTTCTACAGTGCTATGCCTCGTAACTAATAATAAATGGCTGAAATTTCTTTTCCTACTATTTGCGATAGTTGTAGCTTTCTCCCGAATGTATCTCTTGCAGCATTTCTTGTTAGATGTATATTTCGGTTCCATCATAGGTGTGCTTTTTGGTGTGCTTACTTACTTAGTCGGTCGGGCATATATCCCAAAGGAAAAATTATTAAGCCAAACCATCTTTAATTATATTCAAGAAAAAAGAAGCAAAAGGGCAAAATAGCGTATGAAATATAGACATTTTCTCATATCATTCATAGCATTTTGCTGCCTAATTATACCACTCCTTCCATCAAACGCAAACGGAAAGAGCGCCCCTCCAATACGCAAAATTTATTTGGAAAAACGAAATGTATTCGACACAACTGGCACAGATCTTTGTAAATTCATCGCCAAGGCTGGTAATGCAATTCATTGTATGACAAGAGATTACGTAATCGAGAATGAACTCCTTTTCGACAGAGGCGATCCAATTGATGATGATTTAATAGAAGAAACCGAGCGGAACCTAAGGAACTTGGGAATATTCTCATCAGTGATAATGGAATTAGATACTTTGAACAATATCTATATTACCACTCAAGACAGCTGGACTACTCGACTTAATTTAGTCTTGGATATCGGCGGCAGAGAGAAAGCAATCGGCGGAGGTATAGAGGAAGTAAATTTCTTAGGCACAAATACAAGCATCGGATTTTCATCAGTTTATAAAAGCAAAGATCAAACCGGATGGCAAAATTACTTTTATGTGCAGAATGATAGAATTTTTAAATTCGGTTTGGGCGCATCATTCTCATATTTAGACGATAAATATTTACAAGCCAAATCCGCTGGAATTTATAAGGGATTCATAAGTTTAGATGATAAATATGCCGGCGGAATATTCGCAAGCAAAAGCCAAGGCGAGCGGTATATTTATACGCACATTACGGATTTCGAGAGGAAAAAGACGCTTCTGCACTTCTCCGACCAAGATCTTTATGCTTGTTTTGCGCGCTCATGGAGAAATATCGACAGAATATTTTTTTCCACTTCGATAGCACTAAATAAAGCTGAACGCCAAGATCATAAAATCGCTTACGATAATATGGGCAAATTCCTTGTCGCCTTCTCGTCGTCCTCAGAAGAATGGATAAAAACCTCCCGCATCAACAGCCAGTTAATCGAAGATTTAGCCGTTGGCGGTTGGGGTAGTGCAGTGCTGGGAAGGATCTTCCCAATGCAAAACGCACTAATGCCCGCAATGTTCTATGTAGCAGGGGCGGCATCGCGCTCTTATCTTTCTCCCGACGAAACATTTTATGCCTTTGGCAAGCTCCAAGCCTCTACTTGCTTCTCGGAAGCAGAGCCGCGATTCACCTATCAAGAATTTTACGGCTTAGCATTCTATCGCTTCACTTCGGAGCTTATTCTCGGAGGCAGGATCCGCCAGCAAACCACTTGGAATTATGGCTTTTATCATAGGCAAATGATGCTCGACAACAGTACGGGCTTGCGCGGATATCGCATAAGCGACTTAGTCGGCGACAACAGAATTGTAAGCAATATAGAATTTCGCTGGCTTTCGGGTATTCCGCTCTGGATATTTAATTTAGGTATCAACGCATTCTGGGACGCAGGGACGGTCTGGAGGCGCGGAATCCCACTCGTTCGCACTCAATGGCATCACTCCGCGGGCATTGGCATCCGCCTTTATAATTTAATGGGCGATAAAAACTCCGGTAGCTTCCGCATAGACTTCGCCTATAATTTCGATGAAAAAAGAGTAGCCGAAGTAATATTCTCCACAAATCAATTCTTCTCTTTCTTCTCAGGGCATTCTTTCGAGGCTCCAAAAGTCTTGGGCATCGATGGGGACTACTAATAAATTACGAATTACGAATTACGAATGAGTGTTATCAAATTTTCTATGAAAATTTGATAGTAAACATATTTTTTCCATTCCCCTCATTGAGGGGTGGCAGGCAACAGCCTGACGGGGTGGAGTATTCAATCTGAAATTACGAATTACCCAAAATTAAATTCATTTAATTTAACAATGCCTTATTAGATTAATAGATAGTAATTTTACGCACACCAGCAAGCCTAAATATCTGAAAATAGGGCGATTTTAGAAAAATATTATTTGTTTAATATATTAATTTTCTATAACTTTGTAGTCTATAAATGACCGTATGTAAATCATAGTTTTTTATATTGATGATTCAGATAATGACAATCAATATCAAAAAAAATAACAAATTTACGTGTGGTCTTATTTAATGTATATCAAAAACTAAATATTATATTATATCAAATAGCACAGTTTATTGCAATTTTATGGGGAAGACTATAATAAAACACTATAACTTTGCAAAACATATTATAAACCTTTTTAAAATAACGTTTTTATGAAAAATGGAAATCCTGCGGTAGTGGGTCTTGCCGGCTTCGGCATGACGACGTTTCTCCTCCAGCTTCACAATTTAGAACTAATGAGTTGGGGACCAGTCCTTGGAATGGGACTAATTTTCGGTGGTTTAGCTCAATTTATTGCCGGTCTTCAAGAGCAGAAAATGGGCAATAACTTCGGCTACTGCGCCTTTGTATCCTATGGCGCATTTTGGATAGGTTTGAGCATAATCAAGTTGCTCAATCACTTCAATATTTACTCTTCCTCTTGCTATGACGTAGGTTACTACTTATTGGCATGGACGCTCTACACAATAATAATGTTTATTGCTTCGTTCCGCGTGCATAAGGCAATGACATTTACTTTTGGCGTCTTGCTAATTGGTTTTATTCTATTAGTGCTTGAGCATTTTTACTTCCCAGAGCTAAAAACTCTTGCCGCAATCGACTTAATCATCTGCGCATTCGCAGCTTGGTATATGATGGCTGGAGCAATTATCAATGATTTAGCCGGCAGAGAAGTCCTGCCAATGGGACGCAAATTGATCAATAGCTAAAATTGTAGAAATAACAATTATTTCTAAACCCAATCGAAAGAAAATCAAGCCTGTTTATACTCAATAAGCAGGCTTTTCCTTTTTGAATAAGGATGTAAATTAGGTATCAGTACAATACGATATTTAATTATCTGTATAATCTTCTTAATTGTTAATTATCAATAAACTTATTAACGGATAATTAACCATATTTTCTCCCACTAATCACTAAATCTCAACGTCTTGAACAGATATTTTCAGTTTGAAAATAGTATAATTAATAATGGAAATTTATCACACTATTTCAATAAAAATTATGTCAGCAAAAATCAGATTCATAGCTTCAATGCTACTCATTTTTCTAGCTCTAAGCAGTGCCTCAGCGCAAGTTAGCGAATTAGAAGAGGCACCACCGGTAAGCCTCAACCACACGATAGAAACAAGCCCCTTAATGCCCTTTTTCAATATTTGGGGAGTGCAGTATGGATATCAGTTTTCTCCGCAAAAGCATTTGATGTTAGGTCTCGCTTACCAAAACATTAAATATAAAGAAGGGCGTTCTCACTCACCTACGATTATTATGGGTTATCGCCATTATTTTTGGGAAGGATTGCACTTGGAATATCAGCTCTGGCCCGCCTATAATGCTTATTACGAAAACAATGAGCAAAAATATTACAAAGGTTTCGAACTTTGGAACGAATTTCGTGCTGGTTATACATTCGATTTTTCCATAAAGAAAATACCACTAACTTTAAGCCTGCAAATTATCGGGGGATTTGGGCTTTACGCCGGAAATAAACCTGAAAGCTTTATTAAACAAGTAAAAGACGAGCCAATTTTTATTTATCCAATACTTTTCCTCGGATATAGATTTTAATTGCCAAAGGATTAATTATCATTAGGAGATCCAAAGGGGTGGAAGGTAATGTTGCTTTCCATATTCTTGGATGGTTTATTGTTTTTTCTCATTTTTTATCAAAGTGTCAAATAATGACGCATTGCACCCATAATTTTGTATTTTGAAATTTGAATCAAACAAAATTAAATATTTTTATTAACTATATTGGACTAAAAAAATGAGAAGAATTTCTGGATTTATGCTGGCTTTAATAGCCATTTGTTTAATTTCTTGTGGCGAAAATGCCGAGAAGTATAATAAGAGAGCGTTTGCTTTAGCAGATAGCTTAATATTTTATACTGATGTTAATTTTGATTTTTGCTCCGAATGTAATTCAATGTGGAGATCTGTAATATTTGACCATAAGTATATTAGCCCATTATTCCGCAATACAGAGTATTGTTACGATTTTAACGATGGAATAGCCAAATATACAAAGGATATGGAACAGTTTACTCCAATGATGAAACAACGCAAAAAATTTGTTGACAGCGCATACGCGACAATCAAAGAAGCCCCAGAGGAATCAGAAAACATATTAAGCAACATTAAAGAGATGCTTAATATTTATGACCAATCTTACAATATGGCACTTAATCCTGAAGGAAGTTTAACTTCCTACACTAATAATGTTAATGACTTATATAGTAAGTTTAAGACATTAAAAGGAAAAATTGAAATAGATAAAAAATAAACAGCATTATCTAATTCTGAAATATCAAGGGACATGATGTAAAATTCAAATATTATTAATTGTTCCTTTGATATTTTTTATTGCTATAATTAAACGTTAGATTATACAATATTGGTAAATCTAATAGATATAATAAAGATTTAAGAGAAAAATCATAATAAATCTTCATCTCCCTTTCCTCCAAGCAATAAACAAAGCTTTTCTGCGTCAATGATTTGCGTTGATAATGTGTATTATTACTCAAAGAATGCGCAAGATAAATAGAATAAATATTTTAAAAATAATAACCAAAAAACGATTATGCAAATATCAATTAAAAAAATTGCATCGAAATTTACTCCTTTCTTGGCAGCTGTAGTAATGCTTTCAGCGTGCAGCAAAGATGGGAAAGCCCCAGAACATGCAAACTCAGGGAAGAATGATTCAGCTGCTAATTCAACAGCGGTAAGCAATGACCCAAATGCTTCATTTGCTTCAAAAATTAACGTAAATATCACGGAAAAGCCTGCGTCATTCGACGATAAACTCGCTTATTTGCAGGGTTTGCAAATGGGAAATCAAATCAAAATGATGGAAATTAATCCTAATATTGATTACTTCCTGCTCGGCGTGAAGCACGGCGCAGAGGAAAATAAAACTTTTATGACTATCGCCGAACTTTCTGCTATGCAGCAGGAAATTATGAAAACAGGTAGCGAAAAAATGAAAGTGATTGAAGAGAAAAAACGCAAAGAATTTATCGAAGCTGGAAATAAAGCAAAAGCTGAGGGCGAAGCCTTCCTTGCGAAAAATAAAAGCAATGCTAATGTAAAGACCAGCCCAAGCGGTCTCCAATATCAAATACTTGCCCCAGGAAGTGGCGAAAAGCCAACAATCGGCGACTTGTTGCTGATACACCTAAAAGGCACTACAATCGACGGAAAAGAATTAGAGAATACATTCGCAGGCGAGCCAATGCCATTTATGTTGGACAAAAACGGCGTTCCAGCATGGAGAGAAGCTCTTTCAATGCTCGCTCCAGGCGGCAAAATCAAAGTATGGGCACCATATAAATTAGCTTTCGGCGACAAAGGGATTTTCCCGCAAATCCCGCCATTCTCAGCAATGATATTCGAGCTTCAGCTTGTTGATAATAAAGGCAAACAAGCACAGAAATAATTCATAATTCATAATGCATAATTAAGAAAAATCAACCTCATCATTTTTGCTGGGGTTGATTTTTTTTGTCTCTTTTCAACCCACTGCTTTAGCTGTGGGTGCTCTGCGTCTTTACCCCGCCCTAAAGGACGGGGTTGATTTTTCTCTTTTCAATACACTGCCATCTCCATGTCTATTAGGGCGTGGGTAAGAAATTACAATTACACAATTAATAACTGTGAATTAAAATAAAGATGGCAGAACCCATGATGAATCCTGCCAGAGATAATTAATTAAAAAAGGAAAACTTCGCTACACTTTTACGTTGCAGACGTAATTTCTGCCATTAGTAAAGTGCGTAATCATTTCGCTGACGGATATTCTGGCTCTATTTGTCAGAACTCTGTTTGTGTTGTTCAATGAATTTAATGTCGTGATTAAGCTGCGCAGGCTCGAGCGTAATTTCCTTAATTCCTTCATGTCTTCTTTCGGGAAATTATTTTCTAAAGCTGATAGCTTTAGCTTTGCTGCATCGCTTTTGGAGATAGAGAGCCAATTCATTATCATCGTGATTCTATTTTCTTCTGCTTTCTTTAAGCTCTGATTCATCACGTTTTGGTAAGATATTATTTCGTCGAGCATCTGCGCATCGTATTTTATCAATGCTTGCTGTTGCTTTTCTGCTAATACTACTATTTCTTGTAGCAGCTGTTCTTCGTGCTTCAAATAAGCTAATAAATTCACGTTCATATATTTCTATCTTTTATTATAAATATCGTTAATTAATACTGTTAATTATTTTGCTGTAATATTATTTGTAATAGTCGAAAGGCTTTAAATAATATTACAAGGTGTTAAATATTTTTACACTTTGTGCATTTCTGCATATTTTTTTACTCGGACTACGTATGTTTGGGTTTCCTTAAATGGTGGGATACCCCCGTATTTATTGACGTTGCCCGGTCCTGCATTGTATGCAGCTATTGCTTTATCAAGCGAGCCAAATTTGCTAAGCATTTGCTTAATATATTTCGTTCCGCCCATAATATTTTGCTCTGGGTCGTATGAATTTGTAACCCCCAGATCTTTGGCAGTGCCGTCCATTAGCTGCATTAGCCCTTTTGCCCCCACTTGCGAACGCGCTTCGTTTTTCCCTGCGGATTCAGCTGTGATAATACCTTTTATTAAGTGTTCTGGCACGCCATATTTATCGGCAGCCTTCGTGAT
>CAZGXC010000024.1:11286-24489 GCA_964529535.1 uncultured Hyphomicrobiales bacterium
CGCCACTTCCAATATCTTCTTTAAGAGCTTGTATGATAATATCTTGATATTTATCTAATCTATTCTGAACTCTCTGGAAGAAATTTCCAGAAACCGACACATCATTAGTATTCTTTTCGGGCGTTATTTTAAAATCTTTAATAATGCTTACTTCTTTTTTTAGGTCAGGAGTATTATCCTTCCCATTTAGGGAAATACTTTTTAGTTGGGAAATAAGCGACGCAGCTGGCTTTGTTTGCATAAGAGGGGAGAGCTTATCTCCTCCGCTTAATTGTGAATACAACATCTCTGCGATTCCGATTCCTCCGCCAGTATTTGCTATTTGTTCGGCAAATTGCATTGTCATATATCCGCGTAGAGTATCTGCGCCGAATCCAGAATCGCCTTCGTTGCCATCATTAAATTCGCCGAGTTTCATTTCTTTTAGCATAGAATTGACGAAAATTGCTTCGAATCCTCGTGCTGCTTTTGCTAAATCAGCTTTTTCTTTTTCGCTTAAATTTTTCCCGTTATTAATCTTTGTTTTGCTGAAAGCATCCATTTTGGATTGCATCAGGTTGCTATTAATAGCTGTATTATCAAGTAGTTTTGTCATTTCCATCATTAACCTCGCTCTATTGAATGATTAGCCCTATTGAATAATTAACTCTGCTTGTAAAGCTCCGGAAGTCTTTAGAGCTTGGAAAATTGAGATTAAATCCCTTGGTGAAACTTTCAGGGCATTCAATGCTTCTACTATGTTCTGGACTGTGGAACCGGTAGCAATATTTAATGCTGCGAGTGGATTTCTATCTTCTTCAATGCTAACATCTGCTGTCTCTACTGGTCTCGGCGGACGAATCGTAAATGGTGCTGGTTGCGGAATAACTACATTTCGTTTAATAGTTACTTCGAGGTTACCATGCCCAATTACCGATGGCAATACTTCTACGTTGCCGCCCATTACGATTGTGCCAGTTCTTTCGTTGATGACTACTCTTGCTGGCGCATCTACCGCTATTTGAAGCGATTGAATATCCGCAATTGACTGCATATTTTCGTGCTTGTTCTCTGTTGGTAATTCCACTTCAACAGTAGCTGCGTCAAGGATTAATGCAGTTCCGAGGGACGCTCCATTTACCGCTCCGGCAATGTTTTTAGCAGTATTGAAATCAGGTTGATATAATGATATTCTAATTTTCTTGTTCTCTACTAAATTTTCATTATTATCAATATCTTTTTCTAAAATCAATCCGCCGGGGACTCTTCCGGTCGTCGCATAATTCTTGCTAACTCTCGAGCCAAGTGCTTCGAAATCATATCCACCAATTGATAATGCGCCTTGAGCCATACCGATGATTTCTCCATTTGCTGTAGAGATTGGGGACATTATCAGGACGCCGCCCTGCAGGGAACGAGCATCTCCGATTGATGAAACATTTACATCTATTTTGCTACCCTTTTTGGCGAATGCTGGGATCTCTGCTGTAACCATTACGGCTGCTACGTTGCGAATGCGCGGATTGAGTTGCGGAACGGTTAGCCCGAATCTCTTCAGCATATTTGAAACAGATTGAACCGTGAAAGAGGTAGCTTGATTATCGCCTTGGTTGTTCAAGCCGGTTACTAAGCCATAGCCGATTACCTGCGAGGCAGAGGTGCCATTTACTGAAGCAACATCTTTGATCCTTGCTGCATAGCTATTGCTAAGCGTTGCGAATAATAATAGAGCTATTAATACATAGTATATTCTATGCGATTGCTGCTTATTATTAATGATATATTTCTTAAGTTCTGTTTTCATATTACTCGCCTCGGGTATAAATTCTTTGTATTCTGAATACTATTAATTATTTGTTATGATGTTAATTTATGATGATTGATTTCCAATAATTAGAATAATATTCTTAAAAACTTAGTGATTAGACCGGGTTCTTGCATTTTAGTTACATTCCCTTCGCCTTCAATGATAAGGGATAGATCCAATATGTTATAGGAATATACGGCGTTATTTGGGAGAATATCCACGGGACGCACGGAGCCTTTTATCGTGATTGTTTGGGTCTCGCCATTGATTTTAGTCGTGCGTTTGCCCTCGATGCTTAGGTTGCCATTGTTGTCTACTTCTGTGATTCTCGCGCTTAATTTACTTTTAATGGATTCGCTTCTCGTCGTTGCTCCACGACCGGTAAAGTTATTCTTTGTTCCTAAATCAGCACTTCCTCCGAATCCTGTTCCCTTTGCTCCTGCGCTTGCGCTTCCGCCAATGCCCGTTGAGCGTTCTTCGAGTTCATTCGCAGAGTTATTCGCATCGAGCATTTCCGTGATTAGGATTGTAATAGCGTCGCCTTGGCGATATGCTTTTACGTCAGAGAATAGTGAGCGAGCATTATTCTGTTGGAATT
This sequence comes from uncultured Hyphomicrobiales bacterium, assembly GCA_964529535.1. Taxonomy (GTDB): domain Bacteria; phylum Bacteroidota; class Ignavibacteria; order Kapaibacteriales; family UBA2268; genus CALLXS01. Next base: position 13,671 of record CAZGXC010000024.1, read on the forward strand.
GCGCACTTGCCTCTGTTAATGTACATAACATAAGAGTTGCGATGATAATTCCTACTGCTTTGTTTAATCTATTTTTCATTATTTTGCTCTTGCTTTACTTAATTACTTGATTTTAGGTAAATTAATGTTCTAGTAATATAAATAGCTAATTATAAATTGCTACTATACCGGGGCTTTCCACGACACCCTCAATAATCTGAGAGCTGGAGCCACTGCGGCTATCGCATTTTACTCTTACTTTCTTGCCGGGTTCTGCGTCGTTCATAGCTGTTCCCTTTATGCTAACGGCTACAGCACCAGAGCGAGAAATTACATTTACATTATCGCCGCGCATAACACCAACGGATGCTGTTTTGATGCTATTTGGCGTAATTACTGCATCTTTTGAAATATTTTGATTAGCTACACTTCCGACGACATCATTGATTTCTGGGATTGGGCTATTCTTGTAAATACCTATATCCTTTTGCGTTAAGCTGATATCTTCTCTTCCGATTATCTCTCCGCGGTTAATTCTGCGATTAGCAACGGGGACATCTTGGTAAATCTTTATGCGGATTGGATATTCATCGCGCTTAATTAACATGTCGTTGTTGTAAAATTCAATGGCTACGAAACTTGATGGCACAAGGGATTTCTCAGTTGCGTTGAACTTCGCATTGATTCCATCTTGAGCGAATTTATAATTATCAATATTTTTCCCAAATATTACCTCTATCTTTTTAGAGTTATCAGGATTAATAATCTTGTTGATATAGCTAATCATCGCATTCTTTAGCCTGTCGCCGGAGAAATTAGATTCTGCGGAGGCTGGAGCAAATGATAGCATCACGACAATAATAATCAGTGATAAAGTATTCAGTAATATGTTATTAAAGGGTTTCATTTTGTTCTATTATTTTTTATCTATTGATATTATTAATTTATATTAATTATAAAATCTTATCTCTTTAAATTTACAGCTGTGCCGAGTATTGTATCCGCAGTATTTACGGATTTGGAATTTAATTCGTAAGCTCTTTGCGCAACAATCATATTGACCATTTCATCTACAATATTGACGTTTGAAGCCTCGATGTGGCTCTGTATTAATTCGCCTGTATTATTCATTCCGGGTATTTCTACCATTGCTTTGCCCGAAGCTGGGGTCTCACTATATAGGTTGTCGCCCATATTGCTAAGCCCTGCTGGATTGATAAAGCGAGCCAACTCGAGTTGCCCGAGAGATTGCTCAGTAACTCCATCGGAGAGGATAATACTTACCTGACCGTCGCGGCTTACCTTGAAATCCACAGCATCATTTGGAATAACGAATCCTGGCTCAAGTGGATTACCTTGGGAAGTTACTATTTGCCCATTTCTATCCAATTGGAAAGATCCGTCGCGAGTATAAGCGATTGAGTTGTCGGGTTTGCGGATCATAAAGAAACCTTCGCCCTTAATACCAATATCGAGTTTATTATTTGATGCTTGCAAATCGCCCTGCGAGAAAATTTTCGTCGTAGCGGTCAGCTCTGTTCCTGATCCAATCTGGACGTCGTTCAGCGGTTCCACATTAGAATATCTATTCGCTCCTGCTGGATGAAGAGTTTCATATAATAAATCTTGAAATTCCGGACGCACTTTTTTGAATCCGGTAGTATTTACGTTAGCAATATTATGCGAGATAATCTCTACATATCTTTGCTGTGCTGTTAGCCCTGTGGAGGCGGTTCTTAAAGTTTTGTCCATTGTAATTCCTATATTTACTATTTGATATTATTTGATTAATTACTTACGTATTTGCTATATTTCTTTTTATATATTTATTTTATTATTATAATCTTAAAATCTTGCAATCTTTATACTTTGGTCGAGGGTCGTGTCGTTAGTTTGAATTACTTTGCTACCGAGTTCGAATAGCCTTTGTAATTCAATCATTTGCACCATTTCTGAAACGATATCAACGTTTGATCCTTCGAGCCATCCTTGCTTGATGGATGCAGAATCTGGGTTGCGATATTCAATTTCCGTATTGCTTCTGATGATGAAGTCATTAGTTGAAATTTGCTGAAGAGAATCAGGATTTTTTACATCTACTATTTGTATCGTTCCCATAGATTTTTCATTTACTAATACTTCTCCATTTGAATTAATGCGTAAATTTGCGCCATCTGGAGATTGGGATAATAAACGTATATCTTGGTAATCGCCATCATTAATCATGGAGTGAATATTGATTGGTTGTAGATTTATACCGAGCAATTTCTTGCCTTCGGCAGTCTGTAGGTATCCATCGGTTGATAGTTTGAAGTTTCCGGAGCGAGTGAGGGTCTTGTTTTGATCTTCGTCCTGCACCATAAAGAAGCCATCATTTGAATCAATAGCTAAATCGAGGGGGTTATCAGTTTTTTGGAAGCTACCGGGAGCGAAATCAATATACATTCCCACGGGTGGATCATTTTGTTCGGCGTCTCCCTGCACATTAAAGAAGTTATCCTTCGCATCGATTAAATTTCTCTCGAATACGGCTGCGCGCTTGAATCCCGACGCATTTACGTTTGCCATATTATTGGCAATTACTTCAAGTCGAGTTTGCTGCGGGAGCATTCCCATTGCGGCTGTATATAGTTCTTTAAGCATAATATAGACTTCCTGTCATTATTAATTTGATATATTTTTCTTCAAATTATCTTGCCGAATCCTTCGGCTAATTTACGAATGAAGCTTATTTATCTTCAATAATTTTCATTCATTTAAATAATAGAAAGCGGCATCCCTGCGGCAATTCTAATTATTTAATTTGTGCTGTATTGCGTCCTTGCAATACAAATTGCATTTTTTCTATCTACTTTTTAATATTTTCAGCAATGAGTAATCGCATAAAATATTAATGTATTTAAAGCATTTCCGCAGTTATTCCGTGGTTCGCGGATTTTTGTCAAAGTTCTTGCCATCCTTGCAAGTGCTTTCGGTGAAGACTTTGTAAATAGTAGAGATTACGCTATCTAAGTTTTCTGGCACTTCCTGCGCCTGCGGATAATTCTCCATTTCTTCTATAAATTCGGGATTATCCAGAAAATCCATTCCTTCTGAGAAAGCCTCTTTCACGAGTTTGTTTAGGTTTGCGTCGCTTCCTTGCGACTTTTTGGGATCCTTTCCCTGTTTATAAACTTGCTCGAAATTTAGCTGATTTCTATTATTTGCCATAAGTCAATCCTCTGACATTTTGCATTAATACAATGCTTGTGCCAAAATAATTATTCGTTAAAATATTCATTGATAAATATAGTAATAATCGCATATTGGATAAATATTTCCCTTTAAATCGCAAAATTTCCGATGGTTTTAATTATTCAATGTATTAGCAAAATGGTTAAAAAATTGATGAATATTAAACATTGGCTAATATTCTCTTTTTTTTGGAATCTTCTTACCCCCGCCCTAAAGGACGGGGTTGATAGTTTTTTCAACCCACTGCTTTAGCTGTGGGGGAATAATCACAAAGAATATTGTTCAACATAATACAAGATTCTCCTGCTTTTTTTGCTTATGATTTCCTTATTATGATAGATTCGTCGTCATTATGGCGAATATCATCAATTAGCTGAGCCAATTCTGCCGAAATTAGCAAGATTGTAGTTAAATAATAAACCCAGACGCTCATCGATACCAATATCGCAAAAGTCCCATAGAATTTGCTGTAGCTCGTGGATTGAGAAATATACCACGCGAAAACGTGGCGGCTAATTTCTATGAATATCACGGAAAAGGCTGTAGACATTAGGCGAATATTGCGCTTCACTTTGCGATTTGGCACAAAGTGGAAGAGTAAATAAAAGTTCAGGAATGAAACACCCAAAGATACTCCTAGCATTAATAGCCAAGAGACGTATGGACCGATAATATCGGGAATAAATTCCATCAAGGCATTCAGCATAAAATTCGAGAAAGGCAGAATGTAAATCATCGTCAGCACCAAGAGAAGTATCATCAGGGTAAGGGCAATGTCTTTAAGTTTATAGACAATATAAGTTTTGCTGTAGGATAATCTAAATATTTCGTTTAAGCCGGAGCGAATAGCCCCAAGCAATACCGAAGATAGCCACAACAAAACCACGATACCGATGATACCGGCAGTTGCTCCCTTTTGGAAAATACCCGTTATTTCTGCAATAATGGAATCTATCAATTGGATGCTCTGACCCGTCGGGGGCATAATATCCCTCAATATTTGGCTAAGGAATTTAATGATTTGATTTACATCAAAAAAAGCACTAATCGCAAAAATAATTACGAGTAATAATGGAATAATATAAATTATAAGGTTAAATGCTATCCCTGCCGAGACCAAAAATAAATTATGTTTCGACATTCTATTGGATAGAGTCTCTATGAATGCGTATGTTTTCCTGATAAATGGGCTATTGATTTTGAATTTATCAAAATATCTCTCTATATCTTTATCCTGTATTTTTAATTCCATATACTTATTTATTATTATTGAATAATATCATTAATGATATTATATTACTATGGATTAACGCATAAGATTGCTTTTTAGTCCATGAAATATATACTTTTTGCTAAATTTCATCATCTATTCTTGTTTGAATATCTGTCCAATAAATAAACTGCCCAAATATTTATTTGGGCAGTTTATATCAATCATAGCCTTTGTGGGCTAATAATATTAGATCTTATGTTTAATCAATATCGCTTGCTTTTGCTCGCTTAGTGTCCCATACGAAATAAAGAACTATACCAATAAATGCTAGCAAAGCAAGAATCTCAGCACCGTTGCTGCCTTCAGCCCAAACGTTTAAGTTAGGATTCACACCGAAGAATAATAGGAATGCTCCCAATACACCGAATAATGCAGCTCCGGCGATAAATCCAGATGCTATGAGCGTTCCGCGTTGAGTGCGGGCTTTTGCCAATTGCTCGTCGCCATTTTTAGTTTTGCCTAAATAATGAGATAATAATCCACCAACGATAAGCGGAGTATTTAAATCTAATGGAATAAACATTCCAAGAGCAAATGCTAATGGAGAAATACCAAGCCAAGTAGTAAGTAATGATAATACAGCACCAACAATATAAAGCATCCAATTAACCTCTGCGCCCGGAAGCATCAAAGGCTCGATAACAGCAGCCATAGCGTTTGCTTGTGGAGCTACGAGTGGATCTGGAGTAGCAGGAGAATAAACGAATCCATAAGCCTGAGCCAATACGTAAATTACTAAGCCTACTGTTGCTGCGGAGAATGCAGTTCCGAGGAATTTCCATTTTTCTTGAGTAACTGGAGATGTTCCAAGCCAATAGCCTACTTTTAAATCAGTAACGAATCCGCCAGCCATTGAAAGAGCTGTGCAGACGATTCCGCCGATTACTAATGAGCTAACCATTCCCATTGGACCGCTTAAACCAGCAGCCACGAGGATAAATGAAGAAATGATCAAAGTCATCAAAGTCATACCAGAAACTGGATTAGACCCAACGATAGCGATTGCATTTGCTGCTACTGTAGTGAATAAGAATGAGATGATTACTATTGTTAATAAAGCAATAACTGCCTGAACTGGAGTGATATTCACACCAAATAACAAGAAGATGAATACAGCAACAATTACCAATAGAGAATACATCATGATTGAAGACATCTTCATATCTTTCTCTGTGCGCGCTTGTTCTTGGTTTTCAGCACCCTTATTTTTGCCAGTAATACCATTCACAGCTAATTTAAATGCTGAACCGATTACGCCAGAAGAACGAATAATACCGATAATACCAGCCATTGCTATTGCTCCAATACCAATTGGTCTAACGTATAATTTAAAGATAGCTTCTGCGCTCATTGCGTCAAGAGGATTGACGGCACCTGCGCCAACAGCTGCTCCTACGATAGAATGGATTAGCGGTATAAAAACGAACCACGATAATAGCGATCCGCAAGTAATGATTAAAGAGAATTTCAAGCCTACTAAATATCCAAAGCTGAATACTAATGGGCTAACGCTCATTTTAAAGACCATTTTATACTTATCGGCAATGTAATTACCGATTGGAAGCATACGAGTAGTGATAGTATCTGCCCAAAGTTTCATTGAAGAAAATAGGAACTCAAACACACCACCAACGAGACCACTGGTAATTAAAATACCCGCTTGCTTGCCGCCTTTTTCGCCTGTGATTAATATCTCAGTGCTGGCAGTAGCTTCGGGGAATGGGAATTTTCCGTGCATATCCTTTACGAAATACTTCCTGAATGGTATCAAGAATAAGATACCAAGGAAGCCACCCAATAGGGAGGAAAGGAAGATCTGGAGGAAATTTACTTCTATCTCAGGATATTTAGCCTGCAAGATGTAAAGTCCGGGAATCGTAAAGATAGCACCAGCTACAATTACGCCAGATGTAGCACCGATGGACTGAATGATGATATTCTGTCCAAGGGAGTTTTTCTTTTTCAAAGCGGTAGAAACGCCCACAGCGATGATAGAAATAGGAATTGCTGCCTCGAATACCTGACCGATTTTTAAGCCAGAATATGCAGCTGCCGCAGAGAAAATAATAGCCATTAAAATACCCATAAGCACCGAATAGAGAGTTACCTCCTGGGGCTTGAAATTCGCAGGCATTACTGGATAGTATTCTTCACCGGGTTTTAGCTCGCGATACGCATTATCGGGGAGCTTTGTTTGAAAAGTAGGTTCTGAATCCATTAAATATTTCACCTATTGTTATGTTAATTAAAATATAATGTTATTTGCTAAATCTTTTATGCTTTTCTTTTATGTTTTTATTATTTCCACGAAAATAAGCAATATTTCTAAATTTTTAAAATATCTTGAGTAAAAAAATATATTTTATTACATCATTTAGATGCGAAGGATAAATTATCCTCAGAAAAAATCAAAATTAATGGTGGAAAACAAATTAAAATAAAATTGTATTTGGTTAAATATAGAATTTTCCGTAATTTTGTACTCTTTTTAGTAATTTTTTATAGATAGGAGTAGTTTTAATAGTGGAAGCTACAGCAAAAATAACCAAATCTCTCCGTAAAGAGGACGTTACTCGTTCTTGGTTCGTAGTAGATGCAGCAGAGCAAACAGTCGGCAGACTCAGCACTCAGATTGCAATTCTATTGCGCGGCAAGCACAAGCCTAACTTCACTCCACACGTTGATAACGGTGATTTCGTTATCATCATTAACGCAGAGAAAATCAAACTGCAAGGCAAGCGCACCGAGATGAAGGAATACTTCAGCCACTCGATGTATCCTGGCGCAACAAAATTTGAATCATTCAAATCAATGATCCAGAGAAAGCCTGCTTTCGTCATCGAGCACGCAGTAAAAGGCATGCTGCCAAAGACAAAACTTGGCAGACAGATGATCAAAAAATTAAATGTATACGCAGGACCTGAGCACAATCATCAAGCTCAGATGCCACAAGTATACGAATTATCCAAATAATTAACAGATTTAATAACGGAGTCCTTAGATGAAATCTAATTCAGCAACAGGAAGAAGAAAAACTTCCGTAGCCCAGGTGAGATTATTGCCCGGAAAAGGAAAGGTTACTATCAACAAAAGGGAATTTGAAGATTACTTCCCTATAGATATTAATCGTTTCACCGTATTGAAACCCCTTGAAGTTACGAATAACCTCGGAAAATTCGATATTAGCGTAACAGTTAAAGGCGGCGGCTCTACGGGGCAAACCGGCGCAGTTCAATTGGGCATAGCTCGTGCTTTGGTTCAACTTGACGAAGAATTAAGAATAACTCTTCGCGAGCATCACCTCCTGACTCGCGACCCACGTATGGTGGAACGCAAGAAATATGGTCAGAAGAAAGCACGTAAACGCTTCCAATTCTCTAAACGTTAATCACGATTGTATATATTCATATACAGAGATAAACATTTTAGAAATTGGAAAGTCGTTCTTTTTTAATATCAAATTTATAATTAACAAATTTAATAATAACTTGCTTTCGGATTATTTGTGTGTGGCGGCAGATAGATAGAACTGCCCGTTGAGCAGATAAGTAGAAAAAAGCATAAGTATTTAACACAAAGGAAATAATATGGCTCACGCAGTAGAAATAGAGCAATTACTTGAGTCCGGCGCCCACTTCGGTCACTTAACCAGAAGATGGAATCCAAAGATGAGCAACTTCATCTTTATGGAACGCAATGGGATTCATATCATAGATTTGCGTAAAACGCAAGTGCTAGTGGATATCGCAAAAGATGCAATCCATAATATAGCATGCCAAGGCAAAGTAGTCCTATTCGTGGGAACAAAGCAGCAAGCTAAAGACATTATAGCAGAGCAAGCTAAATCCTGCAATATGAACTACGTTAGCGAGAGATGGTTGGGCGGTATGCTCACTAACTTCTCTACTATCAGAAAAAGTATCAAAAGACTCCAAGCTATCGATAAAATGGAAGTCGACGGAACTTTTGAAGCAATTACTAAAAAAGAACGCCTCCTGCTATCGAGGGAGCGCGACCGCCTACGCAAGACTTTCGGCGGTATTGAAGAAATGGGCCGATTACCAGGCGCTATCTTCGTAGTAGATATTAAAAAAGAGCATATAGCTATCAAAGAAGCAAAAATATTGGGTATCCCTGTGATCGCTTTAGTAGATACTAATTGCGACCCTGAAATCGTGGATTATCCAATCCCTGCAAATGATGATTCAACTAAGACTATCGAACTTATTGCCGGAGTAATGGCTAAAGCTATTATGGAAGGTAATGAAATCGCGAAAACTCGCAGAGCAGAGGGATCAGCCGACGTCGAAAGAATTACAAAAGAAGGCGACGACGAAGAAGGAAGATCTCAAAAACGCATGCGCGAGAGAAGAAAACCAGCTCCAGGCGGAAGACCAGCAAGACCACCAAGGGACAATAGACCGAGAAATGAAAATATCGAGGCTAAGGACTTTGCAAAAGCTGAAGCACCAGCTCCAGTTGCTGAAAATCAAGCTACGGCTGAAGCAAATTAATTCTTTAAATATATAAAAAGCCAGCCTAATATTTAAAGGCTGGTTTTTTTAAATATTATCAAATTAAAAGCTAAAATAATAACAAAAAAATAAATTGGAGATATAAAATGGCAGAAATTACTGCGCAAATGGTGAAAACTCTTAGAGATAAAACAGCTGCCGGAATGGCTGACTGCAAAAAAGCTCTAGTAGAAGCTGAAGGCGATATGGACAAAGCTATCGAAATCCTTCGCAAAAAAGGTGCTGCATCTGCTGCTAAAAGAGCTGACAGAAGTGCACAAGAAGGCATCGTAGCTGCTCTATTAGCTGAAGATAAAAAGAAAGGTATTATCATTGAAATTAACTGCGAAACTGACTTCGTAGCTAAAAACGAAGATTTCGTTGCTTATGTAAATACCGTTGCTAAAGCATATTTAGAAAATGAAGCTGCAGATATCGACGCTTTGATGAATGTCAAAGTTGGTAACGATTCAGTAGCTGATTTACACAATAGTATCTTGGCTAAATTCTCTGAAAAAATTGAAGTTCGCAGAATGCAAAAAGTTGTTACTAATGGCTTCTTATCTGCTTATAATCACTTCGATAAAAAACTTGGCGTATTGGTAGAAGCAAACATCGCTACTCCAGACGACAAAACAAAAACTGCTGTTCATGATATAGCTCTACAAGTAGCTGCTATGAACCCAGTATCTGTTGATAGAAGCAACGTAAGCCAAGCTAAAATTGATAAAGAAATCGAAATCTATAAAGAAATCGCTATCAATGAAGGCAAAGCTCCAGAAATGGCAGAGAAAGTAGCTCAAGGAAAATTAAATAAATTCTTCCAAGAATCTTGCCTATTAGAGCAAGTATTCGCTAAAGATAACACTAAAAAAGTAAGCGAAGTATTAATTGATGCTAATGCTGATCTTAAAATCGTAGCATTCACTCGCTATGCTTTAGGCGAAGAAATATAAGTCAATGCATAATTCATAATGCATAATTATGAAGAGAAGATGAAATCAACCCCGTCCTTTGTGTCGGGGTTTTTGTTATGTAGTCATAAATCATCAATACTAATAGACAAATGAAAACATTACTAGTATTTACGATAGCGATGCTTCTTAGCATAGCAAAGCTATTCGCTTATAATCCAGAAGCAGGCGATATTTTCTTCCAAGATGGAAGCAAATCCGATTTTAATGACGCTGTAAAAAACGTTACCAATAGCTGGAAGGGACGAAACTTCTCCCACTGCGGAATAGCAGTAATAAATAAAAGCAGGGGAGCTGATTCCGTCCTGATTTTAGAAGCGATATCCGAAGGAGTGATGCTAACTCCATTGGACAAATTCCTTGCGCGCAGTCTCGACCGAAATGGGAAACCAAAGGTCGTTGTCGGGAGATTGAAAGATAGTATTAAATACTCGATTAGACCGGTAATTGAAAGAGGCGAGAAATTACTCGGCAAGGCTTACGATGATGCTTTCGATTTCGCCAATGATAAGTATTATTGTAGCGAATTGGTGTTCGTAGCATTCTTGGATAGTGCGAATAAGCCGATATTCGAGAGCAATCCAATGACATTTAAAAACCCGCAAACAAAAGAAATTGACAAGAATTGGGATGATTATTTCCGCAAGCTCGGAATCGAAGTTCCAGAAGGCAAAGATGGGATAAATCCGGGCGGTATTTCGCTCAGCCCTGCCCTTGAAATAATATTTGAGTATTATGATTAAAGTGCTAGTAAAGAAAGTTACGAATTACGAATAAAAGAAAACCACGCCCTAAAGGACGTGGTTGTTTCTTTCTTAATTATGAATTATGAATTATGCATTATT
>CAZGXC010000025.1:0-4658 GCA_964529535.1 uncultured Hyphomicrobiales bacterium
AGACTAAAAATCTCATTTTATCTTGTAGATCGGCGATTGGAGTTAGGAGTTTTTCTTTTCCAAATACTGCTGAATCTTGGTTAGAGAAAGTCCATTCGTAGTTTTTGCTTAATACGATTGCTTCCTCTGGGCATACTTCTTCGCAGAATCCGCAATAAATACAGCGGAGGAGGTTAATTTCAAACTTCTCGGGGAATCTTTCTTTCTCAGCTGGCGTTTCTGCCGCTTGCACCTCGATAGCGAGTGCTGGGCATACTCTTGCGCATAATCCGCAAGCTACGCATCTGCCTTTGCCATCGGGTCCTTCTTGGACGAGGACTGGGCTTCCCCTGAACGAGCCATGCATCTCTTTTTTTACTTCGGGGTATTGCTGCGTATATTTTTTAGAGAAAAAATGCTTGAGGGTCAGCATCATTCCTTTTGCCATTTCTGGGAAAAATAGTTTCTCTATGAAATTTAATTTTTCGTTCTTTGATACAGGTTTTATGTTCATTTTCTCTTTTCCTTATTTAAATAAATATACGCCAACGGCAGTTAGGACGATGTTTAATAAGCCAAGTGGTAAAAATACTTTCCATCCTAAGTTCATTAATTGATTATATTTAATTCTTGGTAAGCTCCATCTTGCCCAGATGAAGAAGAAGCACATAAAGGCAATTTTCAACAATAGGACGAGCATCTGGACGATAGCCAAAGTTAGCGAGCCAGTTTCTAAGCCGATCCATTCGCTTGGGAACGGTAAGTTCCAACCGCCTAAGTAAATCAAGGAGATTAATGTAGCCGAAGTGAAAAGATTGGCATATTCAGCTAAGAAGAACATACCGAATTTCATTCCGCTATACTCTGTGTTATAACCGGATACTAATTCTGGTTCTGCTTCGGGTAAGTCAAAAGGTGCGCGATTGGTCTCCGCAAAAGAAGCCGTTAGGAAAATAATGAAACCAATTGGATTCAGGAATAGATTCCATTTCCAGCCAGCTTGATGACTTACAATATCGGTTAATCCGAAAGAGCCAGTAATCAAGACAATCGCGATGAGGGCAATTCCCATTGCAATCTCGTATGAGATTAACTGTGCAGAAGAGCGAATACCGCCCATAAGAGAATATTTATTATTAGAGCTCCAGCCCGCCAAAGTAATGCCATAAACGCTGACACTCGTCATAGCGAGGACGAAAAGGAGACCTATGTTTATGTTCGGAGATGTAGCGATACCCATGTAAATTTTCTCTCCATTCAAATAGAAGAAATCACTAAATGGGATGACCGCATAGACGATAAAAGTAACGGACAGAGTGAGCACCGGAGCTAATCGATGAAGCGGTTTATTAACTGCATTGGGAGTAATATCCTCTTTCATCAAGAGCTTTAGCACGTCAGCAAATGGCTGAAGCAATCCGAGCGGTCCTACTCTGTTCGGTCCTATCCTCAACTGAATGAACGCAGCTATTTTTCTTTCTGCATACACGCCCAAAGCGGCAGCTGTGAATACTATTCCGAGTATTACTGCAATTTTAATTGCAAATTGTATTAATATAAATGCAAATGTATCCATAATTAACAATTAATAGTTTTCATGAAATTAGTTTTATAAGGGATATAATCTTCTTTATTGTTCGCTTCGCCTATTTTAAGTCCGTTGTATTTATCAAGTTTTGTGTATGTCATATCTCTAAATGAGCGGTTAATATTTGCTATTTCATTAAAGATTTGCTCTGCGTTAGAATAGCTCCAATTAGCAGATAGTTTATTTGCTATTGCTTGGATGATTCTCCAATCCGAGCGGACATCGCGTTTTTCGTGCTTTGTCCATCTGTCATTATCTGCACCGAATTTATCCAATCTGCTCATTTTCAGTCCCATGTATCTTTGGTTTTCACCAATTACGAGAGCAGGAGTGAAATGCTGAACGACTTCATCGACGTTTGTCATAGTGCCATCCATTTCAGCAAAACTTGCCGACGCGAGTGTGATTCGAGCTTTTTTGGAGATAATGCTGTGGTTTGTGCAATGAGCTATAATGCTTATATCTTTATTGAAGTTAGGCTTGTCGATAATATTTTCAATTCCTGGGATATTATGCAAGTTCGTATCTAAAATATAGAGCAATTTAATATGCTTTTGATTTAGCTTCTCTTGCAATGTTTCTATCTCCAGAATTTCCGCTGAATCGAATAAGCGTTTAATTCCCATTTGGTTAGGAGCTTTATTACCTGTGCGGAGTTTATTATCGGCGAAATTAGTATCTTTATAATCAAAATAACCGTAGGAAGATCCCTTGCAAACCTCTTTAATGAGTTTATTCGCAAGGAATTGCGATTCATTAGTTTGGAAAGGAGAGAGGATAAAGAATATCTCGCTTGGTTTATATTGTTTTAGAGCTTGTGCAGCTTCGTCGAATGCTGTATTCCAATCTGTAGCGGAATTGTCGCATATTGGGGCAGTGATTCTATTTTCATTTATCTGCTGATAATTGAGCCTACCGAAATCGCACATCCAATGTTTATTTACTTTATTATTTTGTCTTGGTTCGAGCCTTAGAACTTGGTTATTCCGCACTCCGATTTTAATATTGCATCCGCGGGAGCAAGCAGTGCAGATTGAGTCATTAAAGCTCATATCCCAAACGCGGGATTTGAAGCGGAAATCTTTGCTGGTTAGCGCACCCACAGGGCAAATATCAACGACGTTCATAGAATACGGATTGTTGAACTCAGCGCCTTCTTCTACGTGGATAGTTACTCTATCGCCACGATTTACAAAGGATAGGACTGGTTGCTCGGCAAATTCTTTCGAGAAGCGAATACAGCGCGAGCAAGAGATGCAACGCTCGGCATCGTAGATGACGTTATCGCCCCAAGAAGTTCTTTTTGGCTTATGATTTTTCTCTTCTATAAATCTACTTATTCCATTTCCTTTTTTGAAGGAGTATTCTTGGAGCTTGCATTGTCCAGCTTCGTCGCAAATAGGGCAATCGAGTGGGTGATTTATCAGAATGAATTCCATCACAGCTTCTTGCGTGTCGAGGACTTTTTGCGATTTAGTTTTAATTCGCATTCCTTCGGCGATTTTTGTTCCGCAAGCTATGGACATTTTGGGAGCATAGCCAATTTTCGGTTCGCCATTTTCTTCGAAAGCCATTGATCCATCTGGGTTTCTCATTTGCATTCCAGTTTCGACCAAGCACATCCTACAATTTCCGGAAACGGATAATTCAGGGTGCCAGCAGAAGTGGGGAATATCGATTCCCACGGACTGAGCAGCTTCGATAATGTTTAGATTATCATTTACAGTATATTTTTGATCATCTATATATATATTCGTCATATCTATTCTAGTCTCCGTTTATTTTAATCTTGAATTTCGCCGTATTTTTCAGGATATGGCGGGAATGGCAGAGAATCAGGCACGCCCTGCAAAGGGAAATCCTTGCGGAGCGGATGCAAAGCCTCTCCGGTGATAGGATCTCTGAAATCCTCAGTCATATAAAATCTGCGCAAAAATGGATGATTATCGAATTTTATCCCATACATATCGTAGGTTTCTCTTTCATACCAATTTGCTGATTCATAGACGGAGCAGGCACTCTCCGCACGAAGATTGCTTTCTTCTACGGGAGTTTTGATGCGCACGTATTCCTTATTCTTGTTAGAATATAAAATATAAACTAGCTCATATCTTTTCTCCGCCCGCAACCAATCGATAGCCGTAATGTCTATCAGCATATCGCAAGCAGAATAAGAATTACTTTTTAATGCACTTAATACTTTTAGCGTATTTTCTTTGCTAACGGTAACGGATAATTGGTCGCGATGGACGACTGGCAGTGCATTTGCGTCAATTTCTTTAATTATATCTAATATCTTATCAGGGTCAAAATTCATATCTAAATATGTATGTTAAAAAAATATGCTATCAAAATTAAGAATAATTTGTTAATTTTACAATTACTTTTATGGTTTCTTTATAAAAAAGCGAAAATATTTCTCTTGTGTGTTATACTAATCCAATAAAGATTACAATTACTTTTGTGCTTTCTTTATAAAAAAGCGAAAATATTTCTCTTGTATGTTATACTAATCCAATAAAGATTACAATTAGTTTTGTGTATTCTTTATAAAAAAGCGAAAATATTTCTCTTGTATGTTATACTAATCCAATAAAGATTACAATTAGTTTTGTGCTTTATTTGTAAAAAAATTAAACTATCAATCAAAGTCGAATAAACAATCAATAAAATAAACAATCATTCAACGATGAAACAAAAAATCTATTACAGCTGTTCAGAGTGTAGCTATCGCTCAGCGAAGTGGCTCGGGAAGTGCCCATCTTGCGACTCTTGGGATACTTTCCGAGAGGTTATCGAAGATAATGTGCGCATAAATTCGCAAAAAGCTAAGCTGAACCTTGCTGCGACTGCAAATATATTAAAAATTAGTGAAATAAACACCGAAAATAATTACAGAATTTCAACAAATATTCAAGAATTGGATAGAGTTCTCGGCGGAGGGATTGTTCCCGGTTCATTAATTCTCATCGGGGGAGACCCCGGCATCGGAAAATCAACCCTATTATTGCAGATGTGTAGCAAAATAATAGACCAAAAGCCCCTATATATCACAGGCGAGGAATCTCTAAATCAGATAAAAGTGAGAGCA
>CAZGXC010000025.1:4668-24407 GCA_964529535.1 uncultured Hyphomicrobiales bacterium
CTCGGGAATATTTCTCCCGACTTAATGCTGATGAGCGAGACAAATATCGAGACAATCAACGCCGCAATACTAAATTCCGAAGCAAAGATTATCGTGCTGGACTCAATCCAATCAGTTTATACAGAAAGAGCGGAATCCACACCCGGAAGCATTTTGCAGGTGCGGGAATGCGCTTCGCTGATGATGCAAACAGCAAAAAGCACGGGGAAAACCATCTTCCTTATCGGACACGTTACAAAAGATGGAATGCTTGCTGGTCCTAAAATACTTGAGCATTTAGTGGATACTGTGCTACAATTCGAGGGCGACAAAATGTATAGCTATCGAATATTGAGAGCCTTGAAGAATCGCTATGGTTCGACGAATGAAATTGGAATTTTCGATATGCAAAATAGTGGAATGAGGGAAGTGAGCAATCCTTCCGAGCTGTTCCTCGCGAAAAGAAATAGCAACGAGCCAGGCGTCGCAATCGCTACTGCTCTCGAAGGCAGTAGGACTTTGTTGCTCGAAGTGCAGGCACTCGTAACTTCATCGGGTTATAGCGTGCCGCAACGCATCTCCAATGGCTTTGACCAACGCCGCTTACAGATGATTTTATCGGTTCTCGAGAAGCGTCTGGGCATTCCATTTAGGAATAATGATGTGTTTATCAACATCGCAGGAGGCTTATACATCAGCGATCCAGCTGTGGATTTAGCTTTGGCAATGGCATTGGTCAGCTCATTAAAAGATTACTCCCTTGATTTCGGAATGGTTTTCATTGGCGAAATTGGCTTAACTGGGGAGATTCGCCAGGTTTCCGCAGCGGAGCAAAGAATCAATGAAGCCGTGAAGCTTGGATTTAAAAACATCTATGTGCCTCATAATCCATTTATTGAAAGTGGAAAATATAAAGAGAATATTAAAGTGATGGATAGAATCTCATTAGCTTTAACGGGAATTTTTGTTTAATGAATTAAAAGGCATTTTCTAAGTGCTTTGCTTTCGGTGGGGTGCTAGCAGAATCGATAATAACAATGTCGAAGCGGCAGGGCTTGTCGTTGATTTTATTTACATATAGATAGCCTTCTGCAGCTTTGCGCAATGCCGTTTGTTTCTGGTGATTTATGGAGAGCAGTGGGTCTCCGTATTCATTGTTTTTTCTTGTTTTGACTTCTACGAATACTAAAGTTCCATCTTTTTCTGCTACGATGTCAATTTCTCCAATTTTGCCAAAATGGAAGTTCCTTTTTAGTATTTTGTATTCTTTTCTTTCCAAGTATTTGCAAGCTATGTCCTCGCCGTGATTGCCAATTTCTTTAGTGTTTTGCATTTGTTCAGTAGATATTATAAATAATCCATTTAATAAACAAAAAAATATTTGTAAATATAAGAAAAAAAGTTTAATTTTAAAGTTTAATTTTGATATACCTTCCATTCTGAAATGGAATTTAATAAATATAACAAGGGAAAGATCTGATATGAAAAATATACTAAAACTTGCTTCATTAATGCTCATGCTTCTTTGCGTTAATTTATATAACGCTCCGGTGAGTTTTTTGCCATACCAGGTAACTCAGCCGGACGGCACTGAGCTTAATATTTTCGCCAGTGGCGATGAGTTTTATAATTGGCTTCACGATGCCAATGGCTATACAATCATGCAGAATTTTGCTGATGATTGGTATTATTATGCTGATCAATCGGGGGATTCGCTAATTCCTTCGAAAATAAAAGTGCGGAATAATTATGAGCCTAAGGGTCTTGAAAAGTGGCTGAAGTTCGATAATCGATTCTATCAAGAGAGAATAGAAGAATTTCAGAAGCAACAAGATGACCTACAATTACGATTAGACAAAACAGGTGATGTTTTGAATGGTCCTGCTCAGCGACATATTAATAATATCGTAATTTGCATTCGCTTCGCAGACGATACCGTAAAAACTTATGATTATGCTAAGCTTAATATCGATTTCAATAGCCCAGATAAACTATCTATGCGATCATATATACAAGAGATGTCCTATAATAAGCTAATTGTTTCTACTACTATCTATCCGACCCCGACAAGCGAAGGATATTTATATTATACAGATACAAATAAGCGCGGATATTTCGAGCCAGATAATGGAAAGAATGGTGGATATAAAGATCAATCAGAAAGATCAACGCGCGAGTTTCAGTTAGTGGAGCGGGTATTTAAGGCGATTGAGAGCCAGATACCAGAGGGAATAGATTATGATTTCGATAAAAATGGGATTCTAGATAATTTTTGCTTAATTGTGCAAGGTAAGTCAGGAGCTTGGAATGTTCTGCTATGGCCTCATAAGTGGTCTGTTGAATCGCGAAATATTAAATTTAGGAATTTAAAGCTCGGGGAATACAACTTAATGATGGAAGATCAGATGAAGACCAGAGGCGTGGCTGTGGTTTCCCACGAGTTTTTGCATACTTTGGGTGCTCCAGATTTCTATGATTATACTAATAAAACTACGCCAGTCGGAGAATGGGATATAATGGCAGCGACGCAAAATACTCCGCAGCAATCAGGAGCTTATATTAAACATAAGTATTTCAAGTTTATTGATTCAATTCCAGAGATTACTCAAAGCGGAGTGTATAAAATTAACTCTATCGATAAGCCTACAAATAATTGCTATAAATTACCTTCATATAAATCCAATGAATATTACGTAGTAGAATTTAGAAATAAAAAGCATCGCTATGATGCTAATTTGCCTCAATCTGGGATATTGGTTTATAGAGTTAATCCTATGTTTAGAGGCTCTACAAGCAATACGAATCACGAATTATATATATATAGAGAAAATGGTAAACCAGATAATATAAATGGAAATATCAAAAGAGCAGCCTATTCAGTAGAGAATAAGGCAACACTAATAAACGACACTACTAATCCGATGGCTTTTCTGTCTGATGGAAATTATGGCGGCTTGAATATCCTCAACGTCAGCAAAGTAGATACAATGATGAGTTTCGAGGTTAAATTCGATCTGAAAAAGCCCTTGTTAATAATGCCAACAAAATACTGTAATATTGTAGTGCCAAATGTTAGAGTTGAATGGAAGAAACTTGATTTATCCAAAACCACAAGAGTGCAAATCTCCAATAAAGCAGATTTCTCGGAATTAGTAATGGATAATTATCTGCAGAATGTGAATCAAATAAACACTTCGCTTTCTCAGAACTCAACTTATTATATAAGACTGAAAAGCGTGATGCCAAGCGATTCTTCGGATTGGTCCGATGCCGTTGAGTTTAGCACATTTTCCGATTCCCACCGCAGATATTTTCTGGAAAGTTTTCAGAACAATTTATATTTGCCACGAGATTGGAAAACAGGAAATAGCTCCAATACGAGTGCGTTTGAGTCTAATGCTTGGCAGGTAGTTGATTCTCCAATCAAATCAGCAAATTCTAATAACAATATCAGTAAATGTTTGGGTGCGACATATTTCGGAGAAACGGCTAAGAAAGAAGGAAAGAATACCTTAATTGTTAAGCCTTTAAATCCTGAATTATTAACAGACAAGATCTTGTGTTTCGATTTTTATAAAGAGAAGAATAATAACGGCTCGAAAATTAAAGTATGGACAAATGACAAAGAGACAATTCTCGGAGCGAAGTTGCTTAAAACATTGTCTGTAGATTTGAATCAATATCCTGAATACGACTTGGCAGAATTTATTAGAATTTCTCTTAGGCTCGACGGAGCTTCTGCATCGGATAAGTATGTCATATTCTCGGTAGAAGCAGATGATGAATCCAATGTCATATTACCGAGTGCGTATATTGATAATGTTGAATTGTTAGCAATTTATAATGTTCCGACAAGACCTGTTTTATTTTCTCCAGGTAATTATACTTCAAATATTCAATTGGGAACTGAATTCACTTGGTCAAATGTTGGAAATAACTCGATGTATGAAATACAAATAGCAAATGATGAAAGATTAGATAATATTATAGACTTTGGCTTTACAGATAAGACATCTTTTACTTCATCAAAGCTAAAAGCAAATTCTGTTTATTATTGGAGAGTAAGGTCGAGCAACGAGCTCGGAAGTACGGAGTGGAGCAATAACTATAGTTTCTCAACTATAAGCGCAAGAGGAAAAATACAATATCCCGACTCACTTTTAGAGAAAATTGTAATCGGAAACCAGTCAAATACAGCATCGGTAAAGTTATTACCAACGGGTAATTTCAAAATAGGTAATAGAAATATAACAGATAATGATTTGCTGTTAATCTACTATTTAGATGCTAATAGAAATGAGAAGTTAGCAGGATATATTGCGTTTAAATCCGCAAAATCATTCACTACGCTTTATGCTGATAATCCGAGCACTCCTGAGAAAGATGGATTCGCTCCACAAGAAGCATATATATATAAAATATGGGACTCAGAACGTGGATTGTTCGTTACGCCTACTTTCATTAATGATAATACGACCATTGCCCAATATAATACAAACCAAACTACCATTATCGAAAAGATAACTGTATATAATACCAAAATGAATTGGGTGAAAATGTCTCCAGGTTGGAACTTGATTTCTTTATATTATAATGCTTATTGTACTAATTTAGATCAATTACTTTCTTCAAGGTATATGTCAAATTTAAGAGTATCTTTCGTAGTAGATAGTACGGGCAAGAAGTTTGTCCCAAATTATTTGAATGAAATCAATTATTTGCAGTCAAAGCAAGCGTATTTGGTTTATAACGAGCTAAATGAACCAGTCGTTTGGAATTTGATGGGCGAGCTATTCTCTGATGCCGAAAAAGCAATTACTCTTAATAAAAAAGGTTGGCATTGGGTGCCGTATCTAAACGACAAGAATATGCCAACGGAAGCATTCTTTAGCAAGATACTAAACAGCAACTTCGTTATTATTAAAGATTTAGATGGGAATATCTATTACCCTCCATATTTTAAGACTCTTGAGCAATTAACTCCAGGGAAGGCTTATTTAGTATATACCAATGGAGCAATGCAGGTGGATTATGCCAAGCCTTCTTCTGCTATCGAGTCTGTAAAATATAAGATGACAAGAGCTACCGGAATAGATATTTATTCTAATTCACTCCCTCTAAGGAATAACAATAATACGGCAATTGCTATGGTTGAGATAGAAGGAATGCAAAAAGATCAAATATTATTGGCGGGCATCCCAAATACTAATAAATTACAGAATATCGCCAACGAGAAACTTGGCAAAGATAGCGTTACATACCTTTGCCTAAGCGGTCAAGATTTGATATATCCAAACACGGGAAATCAGTATTTAAATGGAGTCGCTACCAATGAAGAAATTGCCCTATTTAAAGCAGTACCAGGAAGAGTAGATGTAGACAACGTGATAGAATTGACAGAGGTTTATGATGTTTTGAATGATAAAAAACTCGATGCTCTGCGCTTCCAATCAAATGGATTGTATCACGTAAAAGCAAGATATGTAAAAAAGAGCTTAGTAGCCGATGCACAAAATACAATGCTTTCGCTCTATCCTAATCCAGCGACTGAGTCAATTTATGTTCAGCTAAATGGAGAGGAAAAATACAATTTCCAATTAGAAATAGTGGATATGAGTGGGAATACAGTAGTAAAAACAGCAAATTCCTTGCAAGCAAATATCGTAGATAATCGCGTTGGAATCGATGTGCGGGATCTGCCGAGCGGTTTATATAACGTAGTTATTCGCAGCAATCAAGAGGTGAAAACTGCTAAGTTTATGATAGTTCGGTAATTTGTTTGGTTATTTATGCTAGGATAATTATCCTAGAATTAATATCTTAGAATAATTAGCGATTAATATTTCAGCCCCGCCAATTAATTTTGGTGGGGCTATTTTAATAACCAATCTATAATATTGATCTTTTGTATCCCATCAATAATAGCATTGTCGTAATCAAGGGTTAGAAGGTATTTGGGGTATGTGTCTTTTATTGTCCTTAATGACGAAAGTTCTCGTTTTAGTGTTTTTTCGTCAATAACGGAGTATGCAACTTGGTAATATTCTCTTTCATTTCCTGCTTTCTGAACAATAAAATCTACCTCTTTGTCTATGTTTTTCCCCACAAAGACTTTTCCGCCACGTCTTGAAAGTTCAAAAAACACTACATTTTCTAATTTGTGTCCCAAATCTGCGTCATATCTGTTGGTTTGCATAATATTTTTCAATCCTAAATCTACAACATAATACTTTTCTATTGAGGATAGTAATTCCTTGCCTTTGATGTCGTATCTTGGTGTGGGGTATATAATATATGCTTCAGCGAGATAATTTATTAACTTAATTACTGTGTTGTGTGAGATTCTTTTGTCAGAATTTTTATTGAGTTGCTGGGCAATGTTAGTCGGCGAAACGAGTGAGCCGACGGAATCGAAAATATACTCAATTACGCGCTGGAAATTATCGAATTTCCGTAAATTATGACGTTTTACTATTTCTTTTTTTATGACTGTATCATAAATGGATTGTAGGTAATCATTTACAAGTTCCGGAGCAGATTTGGAAATGGTTACTGCTTCGGGGAAACTTGTATTGTTCATATATTGCCGGAACAAACGATCTGTATTTTGTTCTTCAGGAAACGCCGAAACATATTCTGCGAAAGAGTATGGGTGCAAGTTGATAGCGATATATCTGCCAGTCAGCAGGGTAGCCAATTCGCTTGATAGCAAATAGGCATTGGAGCCTGTAATATACAAATCAATATTTTTTCTCACAAACAAGCTGTTGACTAATTTCTCGAAATCGGCGATTATTTGCACTTCATCTAAAAATACATAATTCTTTTGATTTGGGGAGGTTCTCGATATGATTTCATCGTAAAGCAAAGACCAGTTGCTGTATTTTAGGTTTTCGCGTTCTTCAAAATTAAAAAAATGGATATTTTTTGCACTAATTCCTGATTCCAACAATTCATTGCGAAATGCTTCTAAAAGAGTAGATTTACCACAACGCCTCACTCCAGTAACTACTTTTATTAAATCTTGATCTTTTAGTAATCGTAATTTTTGTAAATATACTTCTCGAGTTATCATAAGCAAGTATCTTAAATAATAAGGAATAATGCTTATTGACGAAAACTTGAGATTTCTATTGTTTTCGTCAATAAGCTCCGAAGTATTATTGTGTCAATTTTTTTTCTAAATCTATTAAATACTTTTTTGCTGGCAGTCCGCCGGCATATCCAGCCAATTCATTATTTTTGCCAATTACTCTATGGCAAGGTATTATTATTGAAATAGCATTTGCTCGATTTGCCGAAGCAACAGCTCTGTATGCTTTAGCTCTACCAATGCGCAATGATAATTCAGCGTAGGAGATAGTTGAGCCGAATGGTATATCTTGAAGTGCCAGCCAAACAGATTTTTGGAAATCCGTGCCTATCAACTTAAGAGGTAGCTCGAATTGCTTGCGTCGCCCTGCAAAGAACTTATCTAATTGCTTTTTCGCTTGATGGTTACATTCAGAATCCCCTGGGCATAATTTTGCTTTCAATTCAGTTTCAATTCTTTTGACGATTGCATCTCGCCTTGAATTATTAATTGCCCAATCGCAAAGGCATAGACTATCCCCGAATGATCCGAGGATTAGATCACCACAGGGTGAAGAGTATGTCGAGGTGATTATATTCATTTCATTATTAATTATAATGTATATCCCTTTCCATAAATTTGCCTAATCCATAGAGCAAAGAGTTTGTCATTAACAGAGTAAATCTTGTTGATTTCCGTGATAATTTCGCGGTCGAGCAAGACCCGTGCAGCTGCTTGCACAGAACTTGCGGAAGCCAGGTGGTGCTTTTTTATAAAATCAGCCGATGTGATGCGCTGGCAATCACCCTCTTGGGCTATTGCATAGAGTAAATCTTTCTGTTTTTCTGGGATGTTGGAAAGTATTTCCTTGAAAATTGGAGCATAAGAAAGTAATAAAGCATCTATAGCGTTTCGTATAATCTCAATCGTGCAAGTCCCGCCCGGATTTGTATCAGCAAAGGCATCATTCAGAGTTTTTTGCATATAGAAAGTATGCCCATTGAAGAGATTATACAGCCGCATTGCCGTATCTGCTTGGATAGTTTTTTTGTTATTCTCAAATTGCTGAGTAATAAATGGGATGTATTCATCGGAGTGAATAGCATTTAATTCTAATAAATCAGCGCTATTATAGAATGGTCTGGCAGTAGAAGCGAACATATTTTGGAGAATTTGCCTTTCGCTACCGGCAAAGATAAAATTAGCATTGCTGATCTTTTGGATATGGGTGCGCAGGAGAGCTTCAATGTTTTGTTCGGGATATTTAGCGATTTGCTGAAATTCATCAATAGCGACGATACAAGGTTTATCCGCTTTTGATAGGTATTCAAAAATTTCCTGCAAAGTCAATTCTGGTTGGTCAATTGCTCCAAGCTCCAAAGAGAAAGTAGGGATATTTAATATAGGATCAAATCCGAATTTTCCACTTATAGATTTAAGAGTTTGCAGGAATAGATTTCTCATTTTTGTGCTTTTGCTTGCTAATGAGGAGTAGATTTCTTTCCCCAGAATAAAGGCAAGTTCTTTTAGGCTACTGGTATGAAGAATATCAATGAAAAAAGTATAATAAGTATTCGCAATTTTGGGATTATCGTAACAATATTGAACCAAGCCGGTTTTTCCCATGCGCCTTTGGGAAATAATTAAAATATTATTCCCATTTGTTATTGATTTGATCAATCGCGTAGATTCCGATACTCTATCGCAAAAATACTCTGCTGGTATCTTCCCAGTTACTATAAATGGATTTAGTTCTTTAGACATTATTAAATACTTATGTTTAATACGAAATTATTTAATTTGCATAATTCATTTTGCATAATTCAAAATACATTATGTAAAACGCATAATTTAAAACGAATAAAATATGTAAATATTATTAATTTTAGTAAAAAAAATAGTTTTTCTTTTTAATAAGGAAAGAATTTGCCTGTTTTGTCCTTCTAATAAAGAAATTATTCCATTTTTTTTCATAAAAAATTGGTTTAAATACTAATATTCCGTAATTTTGAGTTCTTTTGTTTAGAATAAAACATTAAATAATAAATCCATTAACAAATTGGGCAAAATTATGTCTATGGAACAATCCAAAAAACTATTAGAAGAATTTGCTCCAAATTCTTACGAAGAATGGGCGAAAGAAGCCGAAGCATCGCTTAAAGGCAAGCCCCTGGAGAAATTAGTAACTAAAACTTACGAAGGTATTACTCTTAAACCTATTTATAGGAAAGAGGATACAGAAAATCTTCGGCATATTGCGAATAACTTCCCCGGAGTATTTCCTTTCGTTAGAGGAACTAAAGCCGATGGTTATAAGAAAAATGCTTGGAAGGTAGAGCAGGATATTAATTATTCCTGTCCTCGTGAGTTTAACTCAGCATTAAAATATGACTTACAAAAAGGTCAAGATTCAATTTCGCTTAAAATCAATGAGCAGGTAATTGAGCAGTTAATCAGCGGAAAAGCTGAAGATTTCTGTCCATCGACTGCAATATTAGATTTAAAGACTATCAGCAAAGCCTTTGATGGCATTGATTTAACTAAAAACTTTGTTCATATCTTATTAAACAAATATCCTGTTTATTATTACTCTTTATTCCTCGCTTATTTGAAGAAAAACAATATCAATATCAGCGATGTAAATGGTATTTTCAGGATAGATCCTCTTGGTAGCTTGGCTCGCCTTGGCGAATTAAGCATGAAGCCAGAAAACTATTACAAAGCTGCTGCTGCGATGGTAAAAGATCTTGCTGCTAATAATTCAAAATTCAGAGTAGTAGAAGTAGATACTACTATGTATATTGATGGCGGTGCAAATGCAGTGCAGGAAATCGCTTATGCTTTGGCTACTGCTGCGGAATATATCCGCGGAATTGGCAAAGAAGGCGTAGCAGTTTCTGAAATAGCAAAGAGAACAGCTTTCACTGTAGGTATTGGCTCTTCTTACTTCATGGAAATGGCTAAAATGAGAGCTCTCAGAATGCTTTGGGCAGTAGTGAGCAAAGAATTTGGCGCAGATGAAGAAGGACAAAAGATATTTATGCACGCTAAATCTTCAAGTGTCAATAAGACAAAATTAGATCAATACGTAAATATGCTAAGAGTAACAAGTGAATCATTCTCTGCCGTAGTGGCAGGCGTTGATAGCTTGACTGTCCCAACATTCGATTACTTATTCGGCTTACCAAAGGATTTCTCTCGCAGAATCGCAAGGAATACATCGTTATTCCTAAAAGAAGAATGTAACCTAAGAGATTCTGTAGATCCAGCTGGTGGTTCTTGGTATGTAGAGTCATTAACAGCAGAATTAGCAGAAAAAGCTTGGAAATTATTCCAAGAAATCGAAGCAAATGGAGGAATGGAGAAAGAACTCATCGCTGGAAATATCCAGAATGATGTCCTCGAAGTTAAAAAGCAGAGATTAGCTAATTTACAGACTCGCAAAGACGTGCTGATTGGAACTAATAAATATCCAAATGCAAACGAAAAAGAAGTAGATGTATTGATCAACAAAGCTCCAGAATTCTTGAAGCATTTAAAAGAAGGTGAATATACTCCAAATGAAGCAATATTCGCAAATGTTGATAAGAGTGATTTCTCTAAATCAATTTCTCAATTGACTGACGCATTCATTAATGGTGGCAACATTGCTGACGCTGTGAAGGTATTCGGCGGAAATGGCGGAATCAAAGTAATGAAAGTAGATACAAGCAGATTAGCTGAACCTTTCGAGGAAATCAGAAATAATACTGCTGCTGCGACTGCTAAAAATGGCAAAGCCCCATCTATTTTCTTAGCGAATATGGGACCACTAAAGCAGCATAAACCAAGAGCAGACTTCAGCACTGATTTCTTCTCCACAGGTGGATACGAGATACTTTATAATAATGGTTTCGATACTCCGGAAGCAGCAGCAAAAGCAGCACTCGAGAGCGATTCCAAGATAATAGTAATCTGCTCCACAGATGATACTTATCCAGAAATCGTCCCTGCATTAGCAAGCGAAATCAAAGCAAAAAATCCAGATAAATATATTGTAGTGGCTGGTTATCCAACGGACTACATTGACCAATTCAAACAAGCAGGCGTAGACGAATTTATACATATCAAATCTAATATTTACAATATTCTAACTCAAGTTCAAAACAAACTCGGTTTAGCTTAATCATTATAATAAGTAAATAATAATTGGAGAAAAAATAATTATGAATAATCCAGATTTTAGCAAAATAGACTTTAAAAAAGAATATGGTAACTCAAGTTTTGAGACTTGGAAAGCTAATATCGAAAAGAATACAGGTATGAAATTAGAGCAATTGATTGAAAAATCAATGGAAAATATTGATATTCAGCCCGTCAATTACTCTGATGAATACGAAAAATATGAACACTTAGGATATACAGCAGGAATTGCTCCGAACTTAAGAGGACCTTACCCAACAATGTATGTAACTCGTCCTTGGACAGTTCGCCAGTACGCTGGTTTCTCTACTGCAGAAGAATCAAATGCCTTTTATAGAAGAAACTTAGCCGCTGGGCAAAAGGGTCTATCCGTAGCATTTGACTTGGCTACTCACCGCGGATATGATTCTGATCACGAGAGAGTAGTGGGCGACGTAGGTAAAGCAGGCGTGGCAGTGGATTCTATCCTTGATATGAAGATACTCTTTGATAAAATTCCTTTAGATAAAATGTCCGTATCTATGACAATGAACGGTGCGGTGCTTCCTATCCTTGCTTTCTACATCGTAGCAGCAGAAGAACAGGGCGTAGCTCAAGAATTGTTAGCGGGAACTATCCAAAATGACATTTTAAAAGAGTATATGGTGCGTAACACATACATTTACCCACCAGAAATTTCAATGAAAATCATTTCTGATATTTTCGAATATACTTCGAAAAACATGCCTAAATTCAACAGTATCTCTATCTCTGGCTACCACATGCAAGAAGCCGGCGCAACAGCTGATATTGAAATGGCTTATACATTAGCAGATGGACTTAACTACGTCCGCGCTGGTATCAAAGCAGGTATGAATATAGATGATTTCGCTCCGAGATTGTCATTCTTCTGGGCTATTGGCAAGAATTACTTTATGGAAATTGCTAAAATGCGCGCTGCGAGAATGATCTGGGCTAAATTAATGAAAGGTTTAGGAGCAAAGAATCCAAAATCATTAGCTCTTAGAACTCACTCTCAGACTTCTGGCTGGAGCTTAACCGAGCAAGATCCATTCGTAAACGTAGCAAGAACTGCTATCGAAGCTATGGGCGCTGCTCTCGGGCATACTCAGTCATTGCATACAAACGCGTTAGATGAAGCTATTGCTTTGCCAACTGACTTCTCCGCTCGTATCGCTCGTAATACTCAGTTGTTCCTACAAGAAGAAACAAATATTTGTAATGTGATCGATCCTTGGGGTGGCTCTTATTACGTAGAAGCATTGACAGATGCATTGATGCACAAAGCTTGGGAGCATATCCAAGAAACTGAATCTCTCGGCGGAATGGCAAAAGCTATCGAAACTGGTGTGCCAAAGATGAGAATCGAAGAAGCTGCTGCGAAACGCCAAGCTCGTATCGATTCTGGAAGAGAAACAATCATTGGTGTGAATAAATTTAAATTAGACCAAGAAGATGCTATCGATATCCTTGAAGTCGATAATACTGCAGTTCGCGAACAGCAGTTAAATAGATTGAAAGAATTGAAAGCAAATCGCGATAATGCTAAAGTCCAAGAAGCACTCGAAGCTATTACTAAATGTACTGAAACAGGCGAAGGCAACTTATTAGCATTAGCAATCAATGCCGCAAGACTTAGAGCAAGTCTCGGCGAAATTTCAAGCGCAGTTGAAAAAGTAACAGGAAGGTACCAAGCAGTGATTCGTTCAATTAGCGGAATCTATAGCTCTGAATACTCTGACAATGAAATTATTGAAAGAGTTCGCAAAATGGCTGATGATTTCGAGCAAAAAGAAGGACGCAGACCAAGAATCTTAGTCGCTAAAATGGGACAAGATGGACACGATAGAGGAGCCAAAGTAGTAGCTACGGCTTATGCGGATATGGGCTTCGATGTGGATATAGGTCCATTATTCCAAACTCCAGCTGAAACTGCTAAAATGGCAGTAGAAAATGACGTCCACGTAGTGGGTGTATCATCTCTTGCAGCAGGACACAAGACATTAGTGCCATCTCTACGCGATGAGCTAAAAGAACTCGGCAGAGAAGACATTATGATCATCTGCGGTGGTGTTATTCCTGCTCAGGATTATGATTTCTTATACGAAAATGGCGCAACTGCTATTTTCGGTCCGGGAACCGTTATCCCAGTAGCAGCAGAAAAGATCTTAAAAGAGCTTTTCGAGAGATTATAATTAATAACTAAATCGTTATTAAGAATCAAATATAATTCAACCCACTGCGATTGCGGTGGGTTGAATTTTTTTTGCGCCAAGAATTTGGAAGACTAAGTATAGTATCTCTAATTCTTATTTACTACTTTCACTAATTTCATCCGCAATTTCAATAGCTTTTCTATGCTGTCCTGAGCCGAATGCGATAACTCCACAATTCTGATAGCTTTGCTTTTATTCACTGCTTTGGCTGTAGCGAATCCCGCGAAGCCAGTTATCCCAACTGTAAGTTTACTCTCCTTGGCAGATAAGTATTCCACTAATTTTTTATCAGGAAATGCCGCTCTGTGATTATCTCTATCAGCCAGATAGATGAAAGTAGCATTGGCAGATAGTGGCACTTCCGCCACGCTAATATGTTTCCTGGGCAAGAGCTTTACGGCGAAATCTTCTCGATTAGAATTGAATATAATCCCTACGCAAAACAGAGAAACAGCGACGACACTTCCACGAAAAAGTAGCTTACGTCGCCGATTTGCTAAGAGTAAATACAGAATTGACAAAGAGATTATTATTGATATTATTACTATGTTGTTATCCTTAATATATGCGAATGGCAATCCAGCAGCAACTTTATTAATATAAAGCGCGATTTGAATGATAAGATTGACTGATTCAGCATAAAACAAAGCAAAAGGGAAATGCACCATAGAAAATAATAGCGAGATAATCGCAAAATACATTGAGAAGCTAATTAGCGGTATCACTATTACATTGGCAAATGGTGATATTAGTGAATATGTCCCGAAATAATATGCGATAATCGGAGTTATCAATGTAGAGGCAGCGAGAGACATTGAAATAGATTTGATAATGTAGATCGAAATTATGCTTTTGGGAAAGCCGAATAAACTCTGTAAATTGGAATTGAATATTGGAAAAAGAAGAACAATGCCCAGCACTGCCGCTGCCGACATTTGAAAAGATGGAGAAAGCAATTCCGATGGCGAGATGATGATTATTACTAATAACGCAAAAGAGAAGATATTTAGGGTGTTGGAATATCTTTCCAAAGCATAAACGAAATAGAGGAAAATCGCCATGAAACCTGCGCGAAGCACTGATGGAGAAAAGCCCGTGAGAATAATATAAGCTATGATTAAGATAGAAAAAACCAAAAACTTAAGTTTCCTATTGTTTATTCCGCCTATTAATAATAAAATGATAGAAGAAATTATCCCGACGTGCAGACCGCTCACAGCCAGAACATGCGCCGTGCCAGTCAGAGCGAAATTTGCCTTTGTTTCCTTGCCAATACTGCTTTTATCTCCCAATATCAATGCTTTTACAATTGGAGCAGTTTCATTATTAAAAAGCCTCCCGATTGCTTGGGCAATTCCCTCGGATAAACTTTGGGCATAATAATATAGATTCTTCTCCCTATTAATAATAGCAATATTATCGGAGAATGCTCTGCCATACCAATCAATTTGATTAAACAGGGCATAGGCTTGCCAATCGAAATCATTTGGCAATACTTTCATGGGTGGGGGTTCGATGCGAATATTTGCCGAAATTATATCGCCGACTCTCAATTGTAGAGAATCCTTTATCTGCTTAGTATTCTTTTCCCTACTGTTAGTAATGGAAAGGTAAATTCTGCAATTTATGTCTCGTGGCAATTCCGCTGATTTCGCATTTCCCTTTGCGAAAATAGCTGTGTAGTTTGTGTCTCGTTTAATAATCTTTTCGATTCGTCCGGAGAACATGGCTGGCATATCCTGAAAAACGGAGCTGGGATATTGTTGCGCTCCTTTATTGATGTTGAAAATTAGCAAGAGGGCGATTTCAGCACAAAATAAAAGATATATGATGCCTCGATTGAGCTTGAAAAGCAAGGCGATAATCGCCAAGGCTATGGGGATTATAAGTGTATAAATGTTAATTTCTAGCTGGAAGAAACAGACGAGGAGCAGCAATAACAGCAAGAGAAATTTAAAAGCAGGATAATGCGAAAATTGGAATTTCGCCTGCTCTTCTTCAATCCTCCATACATTTCTCTCGTGCATAATAATAAATTACGAATTACGAATGAGTGTTATCGACTATACAAAATTTACATCAATTCACAACTATATTAGGCAATGGGGCATGCCCCATTGTCTAACTATCAAATATACAAACAATGCTTAAATTCACAAGGCTCAATACTCTTTCATTCTCTTGTTTAGCTCTTTGTTCAGAACTGCGCTGATAATTTTTAATTGTGGAATATCTTCGTTTGTATCCATCAAGATATAATTGTAGTCATCTAAAGGGAAGTGCAAACCACTGTTTTTGCTTGGCTTGCGCAATGAATGGCTATAAATACATAGCTCGTATCCATCTAAATTATTAATAATGCTTAGTAGATGTTGTAAAGCATCTACAAGAGATTGATTATTAACGATACTTTTTTCTAACTCATCATATTCGAAGTAAACAATTCCCTTGGGAATAATTGAGGTGTTTATTTTATCCGGCTGGAGGCTCAGCATAGAATAATTAGCGGGGTAATATGCCGCCATGCTCAATTCTTTTTTTTCATTAATGACATGCTCGTGAAAGATAATCATTCTATTCATCAGCTTCCTCCGAAGTAATTAACACTATTTTGTCTTCTTCAATACTTATCAATTTTTTCTTATATAATGTGCCGACCGCCTTCTTATAAGTCTTTTTGCTTTCGCCAAAGATACTATAAATCAGGTCGGGGTCGCTTTTGTCGCTACATTGAATCACTCCGCCTTGGGACTTAATATTATCCAAAATCTTTTGGGAGACTTCATCAATCTTTTCGAATCCCTGCTTCTGCATAGATAGATCGATTTTGCCATCATCGCGAATCTTCTTGATGTATCCCTTTAATCTATCGCCAATTGGCAGATCTGCGAGAAGCTCATTATAATACAGCACTCCGCTGAATTTATTATTTATTATTGCTTTTAGCCCCAGATCAGTTTCCTTGTAGACAAGTAAATCCACCTCTTCGTTTTTCTCGAAGCTATGCTCTTCTTTATCGAGATATTTGTCGATTTTCGCGCTTGCGGCTATCCTACCGGTTTGTTCATCAATAAAAGTATAAACAACGGCTGATTGCCCACGAAGCAGTTTGGTATTTTGTTCGTTTAGTGGGACGAGCAGGTCTTTCTCTAATCCCCAATCCATAAAGCATCCGAAGCTGGATGTGCCAACCACTTTCAGGAATGCAAATTCCCCGACTTGCGTCTTTGGTGTTAGAGTAGTAGCAACAGGTCTATCCTCCGAATCGTGATAGAGGAATACGTCTACTTCTGTTCCCGGGATCATCGAGCGTTTTGTATATTTTTTGGGTAGCAGTATTTCTCCTAAATCTCCGGCATCGAGATATAATCCAAAATCTACTTTTTTAACTACATTCAATCTATTAAATTTACCTATTTCCGCCACTAATTTTCCTTACAAAGAATAATTTATTATGGATTATTTTTATAGTCCATAAATTACGGAATTATTTTCACTTCTCAAAATTTATTTTATGAAATATTTCGCATAAACCAAATTTTAAAAATTGGGTCATTAAAATAAACATTTGCTCCTTCTGTATCAATTAGCTCTTTTTTTTGTAAAGCATCCTTTAATCTTTTGATGTTGCCCGATGTTCCCAGATTGTATTTCTTTAATGTTTCAGTCGCCGTCCAAGTGTCTTGAATACCATCTGCAACCGCCTTCAAGTAATTAATCTGATATGCAGTTAGCCCTTCTGTATATTGATAATACAGCATCGAATTTTGCTTTATTAATTGCTCTAATGCTTCGTCAATATTCTCTTGATTAACGCTTTCCTTTGTCCTCACCCAAACATTCCAAGATAATTGCTGCACATAGGAGGAATGATTGTCCGCAATTCTACAAATTTGCTCTGCAAATTCAGGATTTATTGTTTTATTTGTAGTGCGGAACCTATCGCAAATAAACGGAATCCAATCTTTGCTACTTATTTTTTCAAGAAAAAACATATCACCAAACTGATAAAACGGTGAATTTTGCTTGGAAAATAATTCAGACATAATATGTTTTTTGCTTCCATAAAGGCAATATGATACATTCTTTTGTAATTGCCAGACCGAGCGGAGCTGCTTTTGAAATTCAAGAGATTCATGAAATTCAGCGATTTGCTGAAATTCATCAATACAAATCACTATTTTGATATTCTTTTGCGTGGCAATTCTCTCTGGCAAATGAAGCACTTCATCATTTAATCTCTTGTTACTAAAATCAAGTGCGATAGAGAAATCTGTCAGAGGATCCACTCCAAAGCTAATTTTGGGCATTAATGATACTAAAAAATTCTTTGCATTTTCTGCCCATTCTTCCCACTTACTTGCTGATTGCTTAATTACTTCTGTCGCAAATAAATGATAAAAATCCTCTCTATTGCGGCAAGCAAAAATATCAATATTAACCACTTTCAAGGTAGGGCTTTGCGCTAATCTACTTACTTTATGCACAAGCGAGGTCTTTCCCCACCTACGAGGCGAGATAATCATTGAATTGACACCATGGCGGAAGTTTTGCAATAGTCGATGGGTATCTTCTGTCCTATCAGTAAAATGTTCTTCGTCGGTTGCTACACCAAAAACAAATGGATTTTGCATATTTTCTTCTTACTTATTTGTACTCAACAATTATTTATTTGCAAAATTATGAAATATTTACAAATTATACAAACTTGTATCATACAAACTTGTATGATACAAGTTTGTATGAAAGAGTAAGATATCCGTAAACGCAATCAACCCGCAATTAATACTGCGGGTTGATTTGAAAGAACTTGTAAAATAGAATATTAATATCTATCGAAATCGCCTTCGTCGAGATTAATAATATCTCTTGGATTAAGGTTGCGTTTATCAGCTGGTGGATTATCCATTAAGTCATAGAAGTCTTCCTCGCGAACGGGTGTAGCGTGATATTGCTTAGCAGGAAGAGATTTTTTGCTGTGGCTCATGGAGCGTCTGCTTTGTGGGGCAGAATTATAGTTTGTAGCAAAATTTCCTGTTAATTTAAATCTATCTACTAATTCACGAAGTTGAGAAGCTTGCCCTGATAGTTGCTCTGCTGCGCTTGCTGATTCTTCGGCACTTGCAGTGTTGGTCTGGGTAACTCTATCGATTTGATTTAAGCCTTCGTTGATTTGCGAAATACCTTGAGCTTGCTCATTAGAAGAAGTAGTTATCTCTGCGATAATATCGGCTACTTTGATTGCTTGACCGTGGATTTCTGTTAGAGCTTCGCCAGTCTGATGAACTAATTCATTTCCTCTATCCACTGTCTTGATGCTATGCTCGATCATTTCTGATGTTTCTTTTGCTGCTTTGGCACTGCGAGCCGCCAAGCTTCGAACTTCTTCCGCAACTACTGCGAAGCCCTTGCCGTGTCTGCCAGCGCGAGCCGCTTCGACTGCAGCGTTGAGAGCGAGCAAGTTAGTTTGGAATGCGATATCATCGATTACTTTAATAATCTTAGAAATATTATTAGAAGAAGTGTTGATTTCTGTCATTGCATTTGTTAGCTGACTCATCTCTGCATTACCCTTCTCGGCAGCATCGCGAGCATTGCCTGCTAAAGTATTTGCTATTCCAGAGTTTTCAGCATTCAGCTTAGTCTGAGAGCCGATTTGGTTCATAGAAGAAGTAATTTCCTCGAGAGAAGCTGCTTGTTCAGTTGCTCCCTGAGAGAGGGCTTGGCTGGTATCTGATACCTGCATTGATGCGCGAGTTACCTCATCTACTGTGTGTTTTACGTTACCAAGGATTTCATTAAGCGAGCTAAGCGAATCATTTACGGCATTCTTTATCTTTAAGTTGTCGCCTTTATAATCACCATCAATATGGACTGTAAGGTCTCCATTCGCCATTGCGCCCATTACTTTCATAATTTCTGCAAGTGGTAAAGAGTCAAAAGTATTATTAACGTTGGCTTTTAATACTGCGAAATCGCCTTTATATTCCTGAACCATTCTAGCATCGAGATCGCCTTCTACTAATCTGCCCAATACTTGCATTGTTTCATTAAGGGATTCGCAAATAGCATCTAATGCTTCATTGAAACCACCTAAAATATCTCTATAAATACCTTTATGTTTTGCAACGTCTGCACGAGTTTGGACTATCTGACCATTTTTAGCACCATTAGCTACGTACTTAGAATCTTTATCAAGTTCGAGCAAAGTATCTCTTAAATGATTTACAGCATCCTTGATTGCGACAAAATCGCCACCCCTACTATCTACTATCGCGTCTGGTATTTGT
>CAZGXC010000026.1:0-14507 GCA_964529535.1 uncultured Hyphomicrobiales bacterium
TTATACTCCCCACAGCTGAAGCAGTGGGTTGAGAAAAACAATCAACCCCGTCCTTTAGGGCGGGGTGAAGAAAACCACAAAGACTTCTTATAATAAAAAATAATGGTTGATAAAAAAACAACCCTGCCTTCAAAAAGCAGGGTTGTTTTTTATTATTTAATTCTGATGAGTTGGATTATTTGCCAACTACTTCAGAGAAAATGATATATGAAATACCGCCTGTAGAATATTTCTTTCCATATACGCTTACTTCATCATAAGCAGCATATTTAGCTAAATATTGACCGCTATAGCTTCCGGATTGACCAATTAAGATGTAAGCTTTTGCAGCTTTGCCTTTTCCAGATACCAAAACGATAGGATTGCCTTTTTCTACTTCTTTGTTAACTACATCTTTTGTAGATTTAACTTCGCCACGAATGAAATCCGCTAAAGGCACTACGTTCCCAACAGTTGGGACTTCTTTTGCAGCTTTCTTTTTTGGTGCTGCCATTGCAGTATTGCTGATGCCGAAAAGCATTGCTACAGCTAATAATACTATTGATATTCTTTTCATTGTTATTTTGTTCCTTATAATTAAATTATAAATTAATATTATCTCCCTTTTGCGAATGGCAAATCAGCAGTTTTTTGGTAAGAAACAGACAATTCAAATACTCTATTTGGAGAGTTACCAGTAGTGAAAGAACCATTAGTTTTCTTTACTAATACTTTAGCATAGAATTTTTTACCTTCGATAGTTTCTCTAATAACGAATAAAGCACTTGTATTAGCAGTGTGGCTCTTTAAGTTGTAAGGAGTAGTTACATAAGTAAGACCTGCTAAATCTTTGTTGCTGAACATTTCTTTGAAAGAATTGTAGTCATAAGGACCAGCTATTTCAACAGTTTTTTTGTTCTTAGCATAATTGCCTTCGCCGTTATTTAATTTGCTTGCTGGACCGAAGAAGAAGTCATCGCCTTTAGTATAAACGCCAACTGTCCAATCAACTATATCAGCAATTTTTAGAACGCGAGGACCGCCTTTAACAGCATCAAATAATAAGATACCACTTCCGAATTTATCGCTTGCAGATTCCGCAATTTTTATTTCACCGCCTGCGTAATCAGTATCAAATCTGTCAGCAGCAGCCCATTGGATAGATACTTTTTTAGAATTTGTGAATTTAGTTGTATCTTTTGCAGCTACTTCTACTTCAACAAGGAATTTCTTTCCAGTAGTGATTTTAGAAATAGTAATTTCATTTGTGTTCATAGAGAATGGCTTGTCATTTAATTTTCCACCATCAATATAAACATTGTATCCAGCACTATTATCAACTGTAGTAGGTATGCTGTATTTGATAATAATTCTACCTGTAGAATCGTTAGCAGCTTGCAAATTCTTTACTTCTTCTACTGCTGTTTTAGTTGGATTTACTGGACCAGAACCTGTGCCAGAATCAGGGTCGCACGAATTTAAGAATAAGCCCATCGTGAAGGCGATTGCTAATGCATAGATTGCATTTTTCAATTTCATAATTGAACTCCAAAAAAAATTAAAAAAATGTTGTTAAATATCTTCAATCATATTTTGTCAAACATATAATACGAATTACTTCAAGTTTTAGTGACAAAACAATAGAAATAATT
The DNA here is from genome assembly GCA_964529535.1 of uncultured Hyphomicrobiales bacterium. Lineage (GTDB taxonomy): Bacteria > Bacteroidota > Ignavibacteria > Kapaibacteriales > UBA2268 > CALLXS01. The sequence goes on from CAZGXC010000026.1 coordinate 1,632, forward strand.
TATTTATTGGCTCTTTTGTACTCTTTTGTATTGATTATTTGCTTTTTTTTTCTTAATTTGCATTTTTTTAACTAGAAATGCTTTTGTAAAAATATTTTTTGGACAAAGATTTAATAAACGAATGAACAAAACGAAAACATATATATTATTATTGCCTCTGCTTATTGTAGTAAGTAATCTATTCATAGCTGCCCAAGATGAAGTAGCATTGTCTGTCCAAGATGGCGTGCCAATACTTCTTCGCGGAAAGGTGATAGATAAATTTAGCAAAAAGCCCACAGACGTAAAAATGACTTTTACAGATAAAGCGGGGAAAAACTTCTCCGTTACTCCCAATATCATCGATGGGCATTATGAGCAGGTGCTGATTTCCGGCAATTCATATAGTGTTACTTTTATGCACTATAACGTAGCTCGCGAGACATTTTTCATAGATATTCCTTTTTATGAGGAATATGTAGAGATTGATAGAAATTGGGAAATTAAGAAATTAGATCTAAATAATGTTATTTATGAGGAGAATGCTTTCCTCGAAAACAGTAGCGAATTATCTCCCGACGGAATTGCCCTCTTGAAGAAACTCGGCACAATCCTGAAATTCAATCGAGGCGTGAAATTCCAGTTTAATATTTCTACTGAACAGATGCCCACAAAGGATAATGTAGTCGCCAAAGACAAGAAACAATCGAAAAATCAGAATAAAAAATCCAAGAACAAAAAAAATGAACAAGAAAGCAATAGCAGCGATACTGATAACATCAATATAGAAAACAAGAATGCTGACCAAGAGAACATCGCACAATCGATTCTGCAAGCGAGGATCAAGCGAATCCAGGAAGCAGAAGAGATAAATAATTATACAAACAGAATAATATTTAATACTTATACGTCTAAGAACAATAAGAATTTCAAAGTAATAGTCCAAGAAATAAAAGATCCATTAAATAATTAGGATAATATAAATGAAAAAAACTAACCCATTAGTAAGCGATGATTCCATCCAGGCTATTTTGCAAATTGCTTCGGCATTCCACCAAAGCAAGATATTGCTGAGTGCGTGCGAATTTAACTTCTTTAGTATTATAGAAAATGAGCAAAAATCCGCCAGAGAAATTGCTATCGAAGCAGGAACAAATGAAAGAGCAACAGAGAGAATCCTAAACGCTCTTACCGCTATGAATTTATTGGTTAAAAACGGTGCTAATTATTCCAACACAAAGGGCACACGCAGATTCCTCGTCGATACTCGCCCTGAATACATTGGGAATATGATGTTCCTAACCCATCAATGGGAAAAATGGGGAGATCTATCAAATGCCGTGAAAACAGGCAACGCAATAGCATACCAGAATATTAATGAAAAGGACGACGAATGGACAAAGTCCTACGTGGATTCTATTTATTGGCGCGCATTGATGAAGGCACCAGATGTAGTTAGCTCAATCAATCTCCACGATATTAATTCAATTCTTGATTTGGGTTGCGGTTCGGGAATATATTCCATCGAGCTAAAAAAATCCAAACCAAGCATGAAAGTATCAGCAATAGATTACCCAAATATCATCAATGAAGCAAGCAAACACATTGATAGAGAGGGATTATCCGGGCAAATCGAACTACTCAGCGGAGATGTCTACTCCGACCCAATCCCTGGTAAATATGATGCGATTTTTATCTCGCACATGCTCTCTAATTATGCATTTTGGGATAACGTAGCATTAATGCACAAGCTGTTCGATATTCTAAACCCAGGCGGAAAAATCATCATTCAGGAAACTATTATTGATGATTTAAAAATCAGCCCTGAATTTGCGACAATCGACTCGGTTAATTTAATGGTAAATACTCAAAGTGGAGACGTATTCACAGAGACAGACCTGTGGATGATGCTGAAAGAAGGCTGGTTCGAATTTATCAGCCGTAGGGATACTCCTTTCGATTCATCAATAGTAATTGGTAAAAAATAATATCACGAAATTAAAAAAAGAAGAGGCTACTATAAGTAGCCTCTTCGGTAGTGTGTTTAAAAGGGATTAATAATTTTTGCTTTCGATTGAGATAACATACAAAGTCGTTATCAATTATCGATTATTCCTCTTCTAAACGGTCTTCATATCTGTTGGTGTCTGCTATTATTTTCTCTATAGCTATATCTATTTTTTTAATTGATTTCGGTGCGTTCGAGCGGTAATGAATAGTTTTAGAGCTATCATTCAGATCTAATGTCATCTTAGAAAATGGTAGATCTGTGATCATTTGATCATATTTCTCTTCGTCTGGATTTTGGAAAACATTTCCCTCTATCGCATTAGAATACAGCTCTATAATTTCCTTCTCATTCAGTTTTATATCGAACATTCCCACCTTTGGCATATTGCTGACTGCATTCAGCTTCATCACGCCATTTTTCATTGTCATAAAATACGCAGGGCATTTCCCGTAGCATTCAGATTTCCGAAGCTCAATTTTAAGATTTTTGGCTTCTTCTATCGATACTTCTTGCATGCTTGTGTTATTACAACAGGAGCATCCATAGAAATAAAATGTTGCGACGAGAGCTAATAATAAATATCTTTTCATTGCTTATTTTTTAATAAAATTCATTTTTTGAGATAATTTGCCATTAGCTACTTCTACTACGTAGTTGCCAGCGGCGAGACCATTTATTGACAAAGGAATATTATTCGCCCCTACTGATGATAGGAATTGCTGCGAAGCAACTGTTCTGCCTAAGTTATCATATATGTTAATATTTAATTCCTCAGGATTTAATGTATTTAATAGCAAAGTTAGCTTATCGCTCGCTGGCATTGGATATAATTTTTCAATCATAAATCCATTTGCTAAGCTTCTCATATCATCTTCTACGGAGTTTTTCTGTGCAGAGAACTTCAAATTGTAATACGCCGAATTATAAGTTTCTCCCCATGAAGTAGAGCTAGACATATATCTTTGATTATGGTTAAATACTAAGATTGCTGTTCCTTTGAAATTCGGATCGAATGGAACTTCTACCTCCGCAGTTGCTCCAGCAAAAGCGTTTGCTTGATATATTTTGAAATCAGGAATTTCATCTTGCTTTAGTTTATATTGAAATTGGCATACGATTAACACCAAGCTATCTCTATTATTCATAGGAGTTAGTGAATATTTTCCGGCAATTTTATCATTAAATCTAATGTAATGAGCTCCAAGCCTGTTTAGCACTTTATCATTTTCGTTTAAAATATCAGCATTATTATTAACTGTGATTTCATCATTCGTATATAAAGTTTTGCTAATAAAAGCTCTGAAACGTGGAGATTTAGCAGCAGGATAATTAAAATACTTACCCATGGAGAAATAATAAGGTTTTTTATCTGGGTTTTCCGAAAACATCATACACATAGTCCAGAAATCCTGCACTATTTGATTTAATTTAAGATTTCTTTTTTCAATTACTACATTAAGTGCTTTTATTTCATTATTGGCAATGCCAGCTTCATAAAGATCTTTTATTATCTCATTACCAAATCTATCCGTTAGATATTTAAAGAAAATCCAAGAACCATAAGGAAAGAGATTGTAGCTACCTTGGGCATCGTTATCTGGCTTATATTCTTCTCGTGGATTATAGTTTATTCCAATATTTGATTTGTTAAGGAAATTCTGGACATAATCAACTGGATCTAATTCGCCTGGATAAACAAACTGCTCAGACCATACTGCGCAACCCTCCATTACGAACATATTAAAATTACGTCCTGTGTAAGCCATCTGAACAGCATGCATAAATTCATGTGTGATGGTAATTTGGGCAGCTACTGAATCTGCGTAGCCCTTGGGTTTGCCATAGCCATACATTTTATAATTTGAGCGCACTACGATAATCGAGCCGGTTGGTCCTGTAGTATAGCTTTCTGGTCGAGTATATCCCAATACGCCCGAAGAAATATCATCTGCTTTATCAGAAATATACACTTTATATAATTGCGAACCTTGAGAATACGCTTTTTTTAGTCCAAATTCTTGATATTTATTTAGAGCATCCATGAACCATCTGCCGTAATTCTCTACTAAGTCATTATATCCATTGTTATCTTTATCTACCCATGGAAGAGCATCGGGACCATCGCTGCGGAAATATATTTTAAAATTTCCGTCGGGCGTATTATATATATCATTAAATTCTTTATCATCTACTTTGAAGGATTGCAAAAGAGCTTGATCTTCGCTTGATAGCTGATCATATTTCTGGTAGGCTTCTAATAGAAGATGAGTCAATTCCCTACCGGTTTGTAATTTGCTCGAAGTTCCTTCTTTTATAGCTTTAATTTCGCTAATTACTTGGCGAATATCTTCGCTTCTATTTATATCTTTTCCATAACCACTGTATGAAAATAGAATTACAGATGAAATTACGAATAATAGTTTCTTTAAAATCATACATACTCCAAATATTATTTGTTAATTACTAAAAAAAGTCGTTATTTTGTATTTTTAAGACACGCAACATTAGGAAATAGTTACAAAAGATACAAGAAATGAAAAAAGAAAAGTCAGAAAATAAGAAAAAGAGCATTACGGACGACAATTCAAGCCTAAATAGACCTGAATGGGTGCCCGAAAATGCTGGTGCTGGATTCACAACAAATGTAATGTCTGGGATTCAATCTCGCCATGACGGATTGCATGAAGGAAGGCTTAATACTACCTTCAAGCTCCCCAAAAGACCGAAATTGACCGAAGATGATTATGTAAATGGAATATTAGACCAAAATTTAAGCGTAGTTTCTAAGGCGATAACATTGGTGGAGAGCAATTCCCACACTCATATAGAATCAGCTCAAAAAGTGCTGAAGAGGATTCTCCCCCACACTGGCAAATCTATTCGAATTGGAATAACTGGTCTGCCAGGCGCTGGCAAAAGCACATTTATTGAAGCATTTGGATCATTCCTTTGTGATTTAGGGCTTAAAATTGCAGTTTTGGCAATCGATCCAAGTTCCACACTTACTCGCGGATCAATCCTCGGAGATAAAACCAGAATGGAAATGTTATCCCGCAGAGAAAATGCTTTCATAAGACCATCGCCAAGCGGTGGAGCTCTCGGTGGAGTAGCTCGCAAAACTCGCGAAACAATGCTCGTATGCGAAGCTGCCGGATATGACGTGATCATCGTCGAGACTGTCGGCATCGGGCAAAGCGAGACAACTGTTCGCTCAATGGTCGATTTCTTCCTATTAGTGCTATTGCCCGGAGCTGGCGATGAATTACAAGGAATTAAAAAGGGTTCGGTAGAGTTGGCTGATGCTTTAGCCATCAATAAAGCTGATGGTGAAAATATTACAAAAGCCGAGCTAACAGCTTCCCAATACAGAAATGCGATACATTATATTCAGCCTTATACAGAAGGATGGGAGGCAAGGGTCCTGACCTGCTCTGCAATTAAAGGCATAAATATTGATACAATTTGGAACTTGATTAATGAATATATAGCTTTCTTAAAAGAAAACGATCTATTCGATAAACGAAGGAATCAACAGATATTAGAATGGGTATATTCGATTATTCAGGAAGAATTGATACAGAATTTCTATAATGACGCAAAAGTAAAAAGCAAAATAAAGGAAATTGAGCCAAAAGTATTAAGCGGTGCAACTACACCTACATCCGCTGTTAGCGAGCTTTTGAACACATATTACAATAAATAATAACATAGCTTTTCAAAAATAAATTAAATATTTATCAATTCTTAACATAGAGATTGTAATTTTGCAGTTTGTTGATTTCAAAAAATATAATTTTTATAATAAATATAGAGTATTTTATGTACAATAAGATTATTGTTACTACATTTGCTTTCTTTGCAATGTGTATGGCTGCTTTTTCGCAAGCTAACACTACCGCAAGCATATCCGGTTTCGTAAAAGATACCGAAGGACAAGCACTCGAAAAAGCTACTATTAAAGTAGAACATTTGCCATCAGGAACTAAAAATGCTACAAGCGCAGGCTCCACTGGTAAGTTCAACATTCTCGGCTTAAAAGTGGGCGGTCCATACAGAATCGTCGTTACTATGGTGGGCTATGAGTCCAAAAGCATAGAAGATGTATTCTTATCGATAAACCAAACATTCACAGCTAATTTTCATCTAAGATCTCAAGATGTGATGGCTGACCCAATCATCGTAGAAGGTATGAAAAACGACATTATCTCCAGCGATAAAACTGGTGCTACTTACAAAATATCAAATGTCGATATTGATAACCTACCTACAATCGCAAGAAGTATCCACGATTATTCAAGGCTCAGCCCACTCATCGTATCTTCTTCAAGCAATGGATCAAACGTTGCGGGAAGAAATATGAGATACAACAACATCACTATTGATGGTGCTGTAATCAATGATGCATTTGGTTTGGCTTCATCTGGTGGCACATTCGGCGGAACTGCCGGCACTCAGCCAATTTCTCTCGATGCTATCGAGCAATTCCAAGTATCTGTCTCTCCTTTTGATATTAAAGAAGGTGGATTCACTGGTGGCTTAATCAATGCTATCTCAAAGAGCGGAAACAATACTTTCAATGGTTCTGTTTATTATTTCGGAAGAAATAAAAACTTTGTCGGAAAAAATCCCGTAACAAACGCGGTTTATCCAGACTTCAACGAAGCACAAATAGGCGCAAGAGTTGGCGGTCCAATCATTAAAAACAAGCTATTTTACTTTGCTAACTTTGAAATGGGCACTCGCAACGATCCTTATGTTGTAGGTTTACTTGGCAGCAACGAAGCTAATATTTTCAGTATTTCAGCTGATTCTTTAAGAATAATCAGAGATGCCGTAAAAAATAAATTCGGCTACGATCCAGGAAACTATGACGATTATACAAAGAAAGTAAACAACTACAAGTTATTCGTGAAATTCGATTATAACATAAGCGATAATCACAGATTATCATTACGCCACAACTTCGTTACTGCTAACCAAGGCGGCGCAATGTCTCGCACAAGATTTGCTTACTCTTTCTCTAATCAAGAATATTTATTTAACAGCTTGCAGAACCAAACAGTTATGCAATTGAATTCTATTTTCTCTTCTAATTTAGTGAATGAATTAAAAGTTTCATACACATCAGTTCGCGAAAACAGAGATTTACAATCTGATCCATTCCCTTCTGTTACTCTAACAAATATGGGTAAAGATGGCAAAGGCATAATTAGCTTTGGTGTAGAGAGATTTTCACAAGCAAATGCTTTAGATCAAGATTTATTAGAATTTACTGATAATTTATCATACTTCCTTGGCAATCACGTGATTACATTAGGAACAAGTAACCAAATGGTAAGCTCTAATAATACTTTCCTTCAGGATTACTTCGGAACATGGGAATTTTCACCAGATGCAAATGGTTCAAGTTTAGACAATCTATTAGCTGGAAAAGCTTCAAGATACCAATTAACTTACGCAAATACTGCTGCTACTGGCGGAGAGCTAAAGCCAAAAGCTGCAATGAAATACTTCCAATGGGGCGTATATGCTCAAGACGATTGGTCTGTAGCAGAGAACTTCAAGTTAATCGCTGGATTTAGAGTAGATCTATTCTCATTCACACAAAATCCATTAGAAAACACTGCTTTCGCTACTCCTCACAATTGGTATGGTATGGCTGCTAACTCTCAGTTATCTACATCAACTATCCCTAACCCAGTTTCATATTCTCCAAGAGTTGGCTTTAACTGGGATATCAACAATGACAAGACTTACCAATTACGCGGCGGTATCGGATTATTCTCCGGTAGAACTCCTGGCGTTTGGATTTCAAATCAATTCTCAAATACTGGCGTTGATGTATATAGAATAGATGAAAGAAATACAAAATATGCTTTCTCTGCTGATGTAAATAATCAACCAAGACCAGATAATCCAAAAGCACAGACTTCTGAAATCAACTTAACTGATAAAGAACTCAAAATGCCACAATTATTAAGAGCAAACATTGGTTTCGATTATCAATTACCACTCGGAATGGTGCTTACATTAGAAGCATTATATGGCAAAACTATCTCTGATATTGAATATCAAAACATCAACTTACAATACGAAAAGAATGCCGATGGTTCAATCGCAACTGCTATCGACGGAAGAAATTTATATAGCAAAACTTTGGTAGACAAGGCATACACTCGCGTAATCTACATGAAGAATACTGATCAAGGTTCGCAATTAAACTTAGTAGCTCAACTACAAAAGCCTTACGGACAAGGATTCTTACCAAACCTATCAGCAAATATCGCTTACACATTCAGCAAAGCTGATGAAGTAAATGCTTTGACTTCAAGTAGAGCAGTATCAAATTGGCAATATAGAGTAGGTTTAGATCCAAACAGAAGCGAATTAGGTAGATCATCTTTTGAAATACCACACAAAATTATGGCTAACGTTTCATATACTTTTGATTACTCAAAGAATTTCGCTACTACTATCGGTGTTTATTACGAAGGCAGAAGCGGTCTCCCATTCTCAATGGTATATGTAGAAGATGCTAACGGCGACAATATTTACGCAAACGACTTAGTTTATATCCCAACTGGCGAAGACGATCCAAAATTCAACTTAACAACAAAGAATTGGGCTGAATTGAATGCTTTGATTAATGACTTCGATTACTTGAAAAATAATCGCGGAAAAATCATGGAAAGAAATTCTCTTCGCGAACCTTGGAGAAATAGCGTAGATTTAAGATTAACTCAAGATATAAAATTCTTTGGATACAAACTCCAAGTAACTCTTGATGCTATTAACTTCTTGAATCTATTAAACAATGATTGGGGCAGAGTAAAATATGTGCCATACAATAGCTATTACTTATTTACATTCAAAGACTATGATAAAGAAACAGGAAAAATCAACGCTGGATACACTCCTAAAAAAGGTGCAAATAGTGACGATATCTTCTCTGTTGATGACTTAGGATCAAGATGGCAATTACAGCTCGGTTTGAGATTCTCATTCTAAGCAATAATAATTGTTAATCAAGATAATAATCGTATTATTGAAAGGCTGCTTGCAAATCTGCGAGTAGCCTTTCTTAATAAATTTTATTATTAGTGAAAAAATCATTAAATTTGCGTTTTTTATGCTTGAGCAATAACATTGATATAAGAATTTTACAAAGCTCAACAAAATATCTTTTTATGATAATATCCTTATGAGATTACTAATAGCAACAAATAATGCCCATAAAATCGAAGAATTTAAGAAAATCTTCGATGAACTAAAAGTAAATATTACCCTCGTTACGCCAAATGATTTGAATATAGATATTGACGTCGACGAGACTGGCAGCACACTGGACTTAAATGCCGAAATCAAGGCAAAAGCATTCTATAAAATCGCCGGCATCCCTGTTATCTCTGATGATACGGGATTAGAAGTAAAAGCCTTAGACGGTCTCCCCGGAGTATATTCTTCAAGATATGCGGGTGCAAATTGCGATTCAGCTGCAAATAGAAAGAAATTGATTGAGGAAATTCAAAAAACCGGAAGCAATGATTGGACAGCACATTTCCGCACTGCTTTATGCTATTATGATGGAAGCTCCCCAAAATTCTTCTATGGAATATGCGTAGGCAAAATAATAGACCAAGAAAAAGGCGACGGAGGATTCGGTTATGATTCAATATTTATACCAGATGGATTTGAAAATACATTTGCCGAATTAGACGAGAGCCAAAAAAACGCAATCAGCCACAGAGGAAACGCTATTAGATTCTTCGCGAAAGCAATGAAAGAAAATCCACCCAAAACAAAGCTCGCTTTTTTAGCATCGGGGACTGGCTCTAATATGGAAGCTATTCTTCGCAAAATTGCCGATAATGAATTAAATGCCGAAGGGGTATTACTCATTACAAACAACTCGTCCTGTGGAGCAACTGCAATCGCCAAAAAGTATGGGATGCAAGTCCGCCATATTTCATCTGCTCAATTTGCGAATGATACGGAAAGAGATGAAGAAATTGCCAACGCACTCCTTAAATCGAAAGCTGAATTAGTTATATTAGCAGGATATATGAAGCAAATCGGTATGCCTATTATCAAACGATTTAATAATAGAATACTTAATATTCATCCAGCTCTGCTGCCGAAATTCGGAGGACAGAATTACTATGGAATGAACGTCCATAAAGCCGTTTTGGAAGCGGGTGAGAAAGAATCCGGTTGCACAATTCATATCGTCAACAAAGACTATGACAAAGGAAGAATACTTGCCCAGAAAATAGTCCCTGTTAATGAAAATGACACTCCGGAAACTCTCCAAAAGCGTATTTTAAAGCAAGAACACGTTCTTTATACTGAGACAATTAGAAATATTATTGACGGCAATATCAAGTTATAAATTTTTCAAGTTATTATAATACAAATTGTATTAATAAGTATTATCGGTTAATTTCATATAATTAACATAATTATTAATACATTTTTACGTCTATCAGAATAGTTTATTTATTTACTTATTTAACCAAAGGATAAAAACATGCTTACAAAAGCTGATTATTTGAAAAAAGATCAAGTAGTCGAGCACATGGACATTCGCAAATTCAACACAGTTGATATGGTAGAAGCTATGGGCAAGACTGCATTCCAAGCACGCAATCTATACAGAGCTGCAGAAATTTACAAAATGATGATTGAAGACGACAAATGCGCCAACATTCTGACTATTGCTGGCTCATTAATAAGCGCAGGAATGCAGCAAATTATCGTCGAGTTAATGAAGTCCAACATGATAGATGTCATCGTTTCTAACGGTGCAAATATCGTAGATCAAGACTTCTTCGAAGCTCTTGGATTCCGCCATTACCAAGGAACTCAATTCGTTGATGATAACGAAATGAGAGAGCTAATGATAGATAGAATATATGATACATACATAGATGAAGAAGAACTTCGCGTTTGCGACGACACAGTAGGCGAAATTGCTAATTCTCTTGATCCTCGCCCATATAGCTCTCGCGAATTTATCCGAGAAATGGGTAAATGGTTAGTTGATAATAACGTTGGCGAAGGCTCAATAGTTCGCACTGCTTATGAACTTGGTATTCCAATCTTTGTTCCAGCATTTTCAGATTGTTCAGCTGGATTTGGCTTAGTAATGCACCAATTCCACAACAAAGAGCATTTATCAATAGATTCAGCAAAAGATTTCCTTGAAATTACTAAGATTAAAATCGAGCATGGCGATACTGGTATCTTTATGCTTGCTGGTGGCGTTCCGAAAAACTTCACACAAGATATAGTCGTTGCTGCTGAAGTATTAGGAAAAGATGTAAATATGCACAAATATGCAATTCAAATTACAGTAGCAGACGAGCGCGATGGTGCATTGTCTGGCTCTACTCTCAAAGAAGCAAGCTCTTGGGGTAAAGTGGAAACTACTTACGAGCAAATGGTCTTCAGCGAAGTAACTATCGCCCTGCCATTGATTGCATCTTATGCTTATCATAAAGCAGACAGAAGCCGTCGCAAGCCTCTTCGCTTCAATGATTTCCTTGATAGATAATCATCTCTTGATAGATATTTTATCATCATAATAATATAATAAAAATCACCCATGGAGTTCCTTCTGTGGGTGATTTTTTGTATATAATGTCAATTTTTTCTTAAATAAAAATCAAGCCATCGCGGTTAAACGATGGCTTGATTTATTTATTATCGATATTAGAATGATATGCTATATTTATATACTATTTAGCATTTGCTGTAGTCATAGCCATCATATCTAATATAGTATTTAAGCTCTCGCCATAATGAGCGATGTGGATACGCTTAGCAAGACCGACCATTAATGGTCCAATAACTTGAGCATTGCCGAGATTTGCCAAAAGTTTATATCCAATATTTGCAGAGTTTAGATCTGGGAATATCAACACGTTTGCTTCTTCTTTCAGCGTGCTGAATGGGAAGAACTCTTTTAATCTCTCAGTGCTAAGAGCGTTATCAACGTGCATTTCACCATCTACCATTTGCATTGGGTTCTTTTGTTTTACCAATCTAATAGCTTGTTTAATTTTTTCGCTTGTTTCGCCTGGAGCAGTTCCGAAGTTACTGTAAGATAACATAGCGGCACGTGGCTCTACGTCGAAACGTTTAGCGAATTTACAAGTAGCCAGAGTAATATCAGCCAAATCTTGAGCTGTTGGATTAACAGTAATTGTGCAATCTGCGAGGAAATACATTTTATTGTTTGCTAATACCATAAATACGCCAGCAACTTTGTTGAATTGTGGGTCTTTTCCAACAACTTCAAGCACAGGCTTGATAGTATCAGGGAATGAACCAGCATATCCAGCAAGAAGTGTATCAGCATATCCAAGATGCACCATCATTGCTGCGAAGTAATTCGGGCGCATTCTCATTCTCTTGCGAGCTTCTGTATAAACGATACCTTTTCTTTGTCTTAGTCTGTAATACTCATTAATAAACTCTTCTATCTTTGGATATCTTAGTGGGTTGATGATTTCAACGCCATCAAGAGAGTTATCAGTTTCTTCAGCTATTTTTCTAATAACAGTTTCAGAACCAATAAGAATTGGTTTAGCAATGCCCATTTCGGCAGCACGAGAAGCAGCTTGAATGATTCTTGGTTGTTCGCCTTCTGGCAATACGATAGATTTTGGATTTTGTCTTGCTTTTTCATACATACGCACCATTATCTTCTCAGTTCTGCCCATGCGGAGATTCAATTCCATTTTGTAATCTTCCATATTGGCTATTGGTTTGCGAGCTACGCCTGTATCCATAGCTGCTTGAGCAACTGCTGGAGACACCCAAGTCAATACGCGATGATCGAATGGTTTTGGAATAATATAATCTCTACCGAAAGTAAGAACTTC